>JAATGU010000016.1 GCA_015654535.1 Bacteroidales bacterium | reverse complement strand
GCAATGCATGTGACAAATATTGTTAGCAAAATTACAAAAAATGTACTTAGATGAGTCAATTTCACCAATTAAAAAACCTCAAATGGTTATATTGCAAAATTAAAATCCCAAAGAATCAGTTTACAAATGACCCAAACCCCAAGGGATGATTATGCAATTTAGCCTTAATTTAAAGAAGCACTCCGTGACTTTAAGTCGCGAAGCAATTCGTTGTAAATTCTCTATTAATGCCAACCTTAACATAATAGGAATGGCCCACAACTCACCTAATTTTAGAATTGATTTCGTTTGATAAGTATCAAAGAAAGTATAAAGAGACTCCTCGTCAATCTGTGCATCTACATGCGAAACAAGCTCAAGTACAGTGTCATAAATGCGGGGAAGTCCCTTAGACGGGCCCTCGGTCAGATAGGGTAATTCCTTACTATATCCCTTTGGGAAATGCCTACGGGCAAGATGAATATGTTCTTCAATCAAATAAAAATTATCTACCAACCATTCGGTCGCAGGTATCATATTTTGCGGTCTCTTGACTACAAGCGTATCGTGATTAAAATCACGCAAGACAGCATCATTATAATTCAGTCGTTCGAGCAAGAAATTATTTCCAATCCCACTGGCCAGTTTTTGCTCCGAAGCAAGAGTGCGTGCATGTTGTGCTAATTGTTCCACATTAAATAACTCGTCACGCAATGGAAGTTCGTCTGAGCCGTCATTTAAACGCCATAGTTCAGGTATCTTAAATTTCGATAAATTAATCATATTTTTAAAAATTTTAAATAAAGGAGCAGACTGTGAGAAAAACAGCCTAAGTTGACACGGCCTATTGAATTCTAATATTATATAACAAAAGATAATCAGTTCAGTTCCTTAAAATAGTGAATTATTTTAATTTACCTATTTATACGCAGCAAATACGGAATAAAAGGAACATTACAATTGATTCATCCTGCCTTTAAATGGCACTATTTTCTCAATCTGCCACAGATAAATATAAAATCAGATGTGACAATCATCAATTAAATATTGATTATACCAACTAACCAGAGTCAGAAATAACTTAAGAATCAACAAAAAAATCATTAGTAGCACTATAGAATAAAAAAAAACATTTATTACAGCCGTATTATATATAAGCTATCGATAAAATTCATATTTTTGTTTCAAAATCACGAAAGTCTATATCAAATGAACAAACATCCCTTTTTCAAGCAAAAAAAAATATTTAAAATATCCCCCATTTCAATATTATTTCTATATTTTCTGATAGTAATACCATGCTATGGTAATAATTATAAGATCTTCTCGCCACAATGTGAATATTTGACAAATCCCATTGGAATAGATTCCTTTACTCCCCGACTAACATGGAGTATTGCCGGTAAAAGCAAATTACTCTCTTCATGCGTTTGTCAATTATGGATAGACAAAGATTCACTTTCCTTGGCTAACGAAAGTGTGAGTTGCTGGAAATCAGGTGAGTTACCAAGCACTACAACACTCATTTCATATCAAGGAGAAAAATTAAAATCAAATACCCGTTATTTCTGGAAAGTAATATATCATAATGGCAAGGGGGAAATTATCGTCGATTCTCCTATTTCATATTTTGAAACCGGATTTTTAGATACTAAGGAATGGAAAGGTAACTGGATAAGTGACAACCATGATAAAAATTACAAAACCGCCCCTTATTTTAGAAAAAACATTCGTATAGATGATGAATTGAAAGAAGCTCGAATTTATCTCGGAACAGCGGGACTTCAAGAGCTCTTCATCAATGGTAAACGAGTGGGAAATCATCAGCTGGACCCAATGTACACTCAATATGACAAACGGAATTTATATGTAAGTTATGATGTTACTTCTTTTCTACATAAAAACATCAATACAGTTGGAATATTACTGGGAAACGGTTGGTATAATCATCAATCAACCGCCGTTTGGCTCTTTGACAAAGCAGTGTGGAGAAACCGTCCGAAATTTATTATCAACATCTTGTTACGTTATAAAAATGGCAAGGAAGAATGGATTGCCAGTGATGATACGTGGAAAACAATGGATAGTCCCGTTATTTTCAATAGTATCTATACCGCCGAGCATTATGATGCCAATAAAGAGATTCCGAATTGGAACATACCTGAATATGACGATAGTAATTGGAGTAATGCGCAAAAAGTGGAGGCACCATCTCACCTTTTGAAAGCTCAGCTGCTTCAGCCCATACGTGTCACTGATGTATTGAACCCTACTAAAATGGACAAAAAAAATAATACTCATTATATTTTTCATTTTCCTCGGAACATCGCCGGAATAGTTCAGCTCAAAGTTAAAGGCGAACAAGGAACAACGTTGAGGCTAAAACATGGCGAAATGTTGGCCCCCAATGGAACTGTAAATACAAGCAATATAGATTATCATTATCGACCAATAGATAATTCCGATCCTTTTCAAACCGATATTGTCAAGCTGAGTGGTAGAGAGGACTGTTTTTCACCTAAATTCAACTATAAAGGATTTCAGTACGTTGAAATCTCCGCATCAGCACCCATTGAACTCTCTGTCAATAACCTCCAAGCATTGGAAATGCATAGTGATGTACCATCGATAGGACACATACATTCATCTTCAGACATACTAAACAAAATATATGAAGCAACCAACAGTTCTTATCTGGCCAACCTTTTCGGATATCCAACAGATTGTCCACAACGTGAAAAAAACGGATGGACAGGAGACGCTCATATTGCCATTGAAACCGGACTTTATAATTTCGATGCTATTACCATATATGAAAAATGGTTATCTGATTTTGTGGACGCACAACATCCGGACGGAACGTTACCATGTATTATTCCTACAGATAAATGGGGATTTGACTGGGGCAATGGTGTGGACTGGACAAGTGCGATAGCCATCATTCCCTGGCAAATTTATTGTTTTTACGGGGATGCCACACTTCTAAAAAGAATGTATCCCAACATTAAGACTTATGTGGAAAAGGTTACCACAAAAGCTCACGATGGACTCACCGATTGGGGATTAGGCGACTGGATACCTGTAAAAAGTAAAAGTAACCTTACACTTACATCATCGCTTTATTATTATAATGACGTAAATATATTAGCTAAGGCAGCCACACTCTTTGGATATTCCGACGACGCCATTAACTATAATGTTTTGAGCAAAAAAATAAAAGATGCCATTAATGATAAGTTTTTGAATAAAAAAAAGGGAATCTACTGTTCCGGCACTCAGACAGAGCTTTCATCCGCTCTGTTCTGGGGAGTGGTTCCGGAAGAATACAAGCAGAAAGTGGCCGAACAACTCTACAGTCGGGTAAAGGATAATAATTTTCACCTTGATGTCGGACTTTTAGGGACGAAAACTTTATTAAACGCTTTAAGCCAAAACGGATATGCCGATGCAGCCTATAAAATAGTGACTAAACAAGATTATCCTTCCTGGGGATACTGGATCGCAAACGGAGCCACTACTCTACATGAAAACTGGAGAATAGATGTTATAAAAGATAATTCATTAAATCATATCATGTTTGGTGAGGTGGGTGCCTGGATGTATAAATCTCTGGGAGGAATCTATATAGACGAAAATCAACCTGGCTTTAAACATATCTTATTGAAACCGGATTTTGTTTCAGATTTAAAGACTTTTGAAGCCACACATAAAGCACCTACGGGATGGATCAGTTCAAAATGGGAGCGAAAAGGCAATAAAATTATCTACAACGTAACTATACCGACAAACAGTACAGCTACGTTTTATCCACCTAAACAAGCAAAAGATCAAACACCTATCAATTTAACAGATGGTACTCATAAATTGATCATTCTATTGTCAAATTATATACAGAATTAAGTAACTTACAAATATAATACACATTTCATTATGACGTCAAGAAGAGATTTTATTAAAAAAGGAGTCCTATCCTTAGGAGGAATTGCAATAGGCAACAGTATGCTAGGTAATATATTGGACAATGACGAAAACTTAACGGGAGGCAACGCTGCACCATATATCAGTAAACGTCCCGATATAAAGATGAGAAAATTCACTTCACAAGCTGTGGAAGACTCCATCCAAACCGTAAAAAAAAGACTGAAAGATCCAAAGCTAGCTTGGATGTTTGAAAACTGCTACCCTAATACTATTGACACAACAGTGGAATATGAAATATTAGACGGGAATCCTGATACTTTTGTCATAACAGGTGATATCCATGCCATGTGGTTACGAGACTCTTCGGCTCAGGTATTCCCATATGTATGGCTTGCTAATCGTGACAAAAAATTACAAAACATGATTAAAGGTGTAATCAATCGACAAGCAAAATGCATATTAATCGATCCTTACGCAAACGCATTTAACAAAGATGCGACCGGCAGTGAATGGGTAACCGACAACACTACCATGAAAAAGGAATTGCACGAACGTAAATGGGAAATTGATTCTTTATGTTATCCTGTCCGTTTATCATATTATTACTGGAAACAAACTAAAGACGCATCAATATTTAATGCAGATTGGATAAAAGCCATGGGAACTATTTATGACACGTTCATAGAACAACAGCGTAAAAAAGATTTAGGACCATACAAATTCACTCGCCGAACAGACCGTCAAGGTGACACTTTGCTTAATTTTGGTTATGGGAGTCCTGTTAATCCAGTAGGTCTCATCGTTTCATCATTCCGCCCATCAGACGACGCATCACTTTTTGGATTTCTCATACCATCCAACTTTTTCGCTATTACTTCCTTACGCCAGATTGCAGAAATTCTTCATTATATAGGAAAAGATGCTACCTTGGCAGATAACTGCTCTAAACTAGCTGACGAAGTTGAAGCAGCCATCAAAAAATACGGAATTGTGGAACATCCGCATTTTGGTAAAATATATGCTTTCGAAATCGATGGATATGGTAGCTGCAATCTTATGGATGATGCAAATGTTCCGAGTCTGCTGGCCTTACCCTTTCTCAATTGCCTTAGCATAGATGATCCTATTTATCAAAATACCCGTAAATTTGCTTTAAGCCATAGCAATCCCTATTTTTTTAAAGGCAAAAAAGGTGAAGGTATTGGCGGACCACATGTCGGTTTTGATTTTATATGGCCAATGAGTATCATTATGCGAGCTGAAACATCAAATGATGATGAAGAAATCCGCCATTGCATTCAAATGCTCCGTGATACTGATGCAGATACCGGATTTATGCACGAAACATTCCAAAAAGATGATCCAAACAATTTTACTCGTTCTTGGTTTGCATGGGCAAATACTCTTTTTGGTGGATTAATCCTTAAGTTAGTAGAAGATGGAAAAATAAACATTTTAAATAATCTATAATAAAATATATGAAAATAAACATTTTAACTTTAGTATTTATGTTTGTTAGTAACTTTGTATTTGCACAAGGGCATAATGATTGGGCACAATTTGGCAAATTCGAAGAAAGTAATAAACAGGTGTCCAATCCCACCGTCGTGTTTATGGGTAATTCCATAACCGAAGGATGGTGGAATCAAGATCCTAACTTTTTCACCACTAATAATTATGTGAGCAGAGGTATCAGCGGTCAAGTAACTTCTCAAATGCTAGTGCGCTTTCAGTCGGATGTTATCCAATTAAAGCCTAAAACGGTCGTTATTCTTGCCGGTACCAATGATATCGCCCTAAACAACGGCTATATCTCATTACAACACATCTTTGAAAACATAGTCTCCATGGCTGAATTAGCAAAAGCACACAAAATAAAAGTTGTGCTTTGTTCCATTACCCCTGTCCACCATTATCCATGGCGTAAAGAAGTAACTACGGTCATTCAGGACATAAAAACGTTAAATGGAATGTTGCAAACTTATGCCAAGAAAAATAAAATAGCTTATGCAGATTATTATTCCGCTATGGTAGATGAGCGTGAAGGTATGCAAAAAGATTATCAAAAAGATGAAGTTCATCCAAATCTGGCCGGATACAAAATCATGGAAGAAGTTATTAATAAGATTCTTAAAAAATAACTATAACAGATAAATCAATAATATACTTAATTATTTTGTTAAGGAATAAATAATCTTAAGAAGGTAATCATCCTTTAAAAATTAAATATGCCCCGAATCAATAGCTTTTATTAATCGGGGCATATCATATATACAAATTATCTGATAACCAATATTTTTAGTGTTTTTGTTCCTCCATAATTCAGCTCGCTTGCCGAATTAAACCTTAAATTTTTGCTATAACAGCTCTGCACTTTTGTGTTAATAATTATTTATCTTAAATCCTGCATCCACACAAACGTAGAATATACAACACCTTATTTTGTCAATTCTTCTATTTTTTTAGGTAGCGAGGTATGCGGTGCGAAACCTTTAAAATGGGAGGAACATGGGCCATAGGCAAAAAGAAGAATAGGAATACCCGTATGGTCATGTGTTGCAAAACTGCCCAACACAAAACCTTTTTCGTAATTACCATCCAGAATATTAAGTCCGCCCGTTTCATGATCGGAAAGTACCAATACCAATGTTTCTTTATTCTTATCGGCAAATGCAAGTGCCTTGCCCACCATGCGGTCAAATGATAAATATTCATCTACTACTACATGCATATCATTGGTATGTCCTCCTGTATCTATTTTAGCTCCTTCCACCATTAAGAAGAATCCCTTTTTACCGGAAGATAAAAAACGTGTGGCACCGTCAAAAGACTCTTCAACCAATCGCTTATTATGCTCATAATCATCCCCTTTTAAGCATATAGCCCTTTCTCCCTCTTTCAGGTCATTTAATTGGGCTACATCCGCAAAGACCTTGTAACCCACATGCCGAAGTTTATATATCAATGCGCTGTCATTTTTCTGAAATAAACTACCAGAAGCGCCAACAACCAGACTGGCGGGAGTAGTCAACAAATCGTCTGTTATCTCTTCGGACATACCCCGTTCCGGTTGATGTGCATAAAAAGAGGCAGGCGTAGCACCAGCAATATTATCATTGCTGATAATACCTATCATCTTCCCTTTAGCAGAAAGATACTCCGTTATATTGCCTATTTTTTTGCCTTGTTCATCAGTACCTATTCTCCGATTACGTGTTCTCACTCCTGTAGCCAGTGCAGTTCCAGATCCAGCTGAATCTGTCGTATAATCATTTAGCGGATCATTACGAAGCAGTCCCATGTTACGCATTTGCAAAACATTAAGCAAACCACCATTGGCCGTTGCAGCCGCCCACATTTCAGATACCCCTGCTCCACCGTCAAAAATAAGCATAATCACATTCTTCGGAGCTTTGTCAAGCCCATCAGTCAGATAAGTAGGTTGATAAGGCTTATAGAAATCTCCGTCAGATACATAAGAACTCTTATTATAAGAATTCAGAAAGAGAGAAAGTTCGGCCGGACGATCCGTATTTAGATAGTCCACTCCCATTTTTATAAAAGTATTCCAAGCAGTCTTAGTATCCGGACAACCCCAAAAACGTATTTGCCTGCCTTCGGCATGTACTTTATCAATAACAGCTTTTACCTTGTCATAATCCTCTTCTACCATCCTGCCCAAACCATTCCATCGGGTATATTTCTGAAAAGGGGTACTGACCATCATCACACGTTTACTTTCCGGAGAAGAATAAATCGCATCCACATCTCCATCAAAAAACATCCATTGGGGATATTGTTGAAAATCCGAAGGAGCAGGTTGATTACCGGTAATCACGACGCGAACCGCCGAAGGATTAGTCGTTATATCAAAACAAGCCACATAATCATTCAACTCTTCCAACAGCACTTGCAACGTTTCCTTATATTCTGATTTCAAATCAATGAGTAATTGTAAAGGTCTGCCGTCAGTATAAGCCTCTCCTCCATTCAGTTCCATTTGTTTTTTGATCGGATCAAGATAGAGAGCTCTCAAAGTTCGTTTTGTGTCTATATCCTTTGCCTCATGTGCCACACAAAGCTTTCCGTCCCGAACAAACACATCGGCTTCAATAGAAGCACATCCGGCTCCATAAGCAATATAAAAAGGTACATTTTGCAAATAATCATTGTGAGAATGTATTCTCTGTTTTAATGCTTGCCCACCTTGTGCCCAAGTAGAGAATGTAGTAAATAATATCACAAACAGTAGCGTTACTAATTTTGTTTTTTTCATCACCTTATTATTTATAATTCATTATCTTAATTCATTGTCTTTTTTGAAGGAGTGTCCCATACTTGTGGCTGAAACCAAACTATATCCGATTCATTCACCATGCGTCCATACTTCGTATTCGTCCATTCTATCAGATTCGGATTATTCTGTTCATTATCCGAATAGATATAACGTACAGGTATCACACTCGCAACACTCGGTCCCACATACAAATGCGGGTATCCCGTGCGACGCCAATTGGCATACGCTTCAAAGCCGTTCAAGAAACTATCAATCCATGCCTGCGTGCCTATTTGCTCCAGTGCCACAGATGTAGAAGCACTCAGCGAAGCAGCATCACCTGCAAGAAAAACTGCTTTATCCACAGATGATATTTGCAACCATTTGCTTAGTGAAGCATCCAGAGCTTGTTTAAATTCATTAGCCGCATTACCTTGGATCATATTACGCACAATGGCTTCGGATTTTAGGAATAACAGTTCGGAATAACTCATCACAAAAGCCCTGCTCTCGCTTCTGATGGCACTTCCTATTACAGAGTAATCGTCTTTATCAAGCAAATCTTGCTCCGTAGTACTCAAGCCCACCGGCTGACCGCGATATATCAACGGATTAGACAAGGATTGCTGATGGGCAGTAAATGATTTTTTTGTGGGCGCTAGAAAAACAGTCAGACGAGGATCATTCTTTGACTTTAATGAATCAGCTAATGCTTCACTAACCCGGTGGTTATCACCAAATATCACTCCCGAACCATCCGAAGGAAGATTCTTGGGCTGAATATACCAATTATAAAAATCCACCGTATTGTTATAAACCAAAGTTGCCTGATCAGTAGAAGAGGTAAACACCGGATAATCCGTCGGATTATTAAAGATAGCCGCAACTTGTGTTGAAACATCTTTCTTGGCCGATTCACGCATTAGTATGCGCAGTTTCAATGAATTGGCAAATTTACGCCATTTGGTCAGATTTCCATTATATAAAATATCATTATTCACAGGAACTACGCCAGTTATATTTTTAATCAATTGATTAGCTGTTTCCAGATCATTCAGCATCAATCCATAGACCTCCTCTTGCGCCTGAAAATGGGGGAATTCCATGCCATTCTCATTTGCCCTTCCAGCTTCCGTATACGGTATGTCACCATAGGCATCCGTCATAAGCGAAAGTATATAAACCTTGCATATCAGTCCGATAGCCTTATATTGAGGCTGGCTATTTTTTTCAGCGATACTAATTATCTGATTTATATCTTTCACACTTCTCATCGGACCATTCCACTCTTCCCTGAATGAAGCACCCGTGAGATTATAACGTCCGAAGCTTTCATTATTTCCACCCAGATAATTTATATGTTGCACAAATTGACCCGCAGCACCATTACCGCTTCCCGTCATTGAAGAGACAGCTGTCTGAATCACACTAGGTAATAAAAGATTAGCCGGAACAGTAGAAGGATTATTAGGATTCACATTCAGCTCTTCAAAATCGCTGCATCCTGCCATTGAAAAAGCAGCACCCACCAATAGTATCAATATATATTTTTTCATCATGTCAGTATGTTTATAAAGTAATATTAATGTTAAAACCAAAGCTCTTGGTAGATGGAGTTGCCATCGTTTCTATACCTTTCAGTTGGCCATCGTATGAAGCCACTTCGGGATCAATATTAGGCACATCCGTCCACAAGAACAGATTACGTCCATAAGCCGAGAAAGACACATTCTGAAATGGTGTGGAGGTTAACCATTTACGAGGGAGCTTGTAGCCCAACTTTACTTCGCGAAGCTTAATATACGAAGCATCAAACGTAGCAATATTGTCATTATCATAATACGACTGCACGTATTGGCGAACAGGTACAGCTATTGTGTTTTTCTGTCCCGTATTTACGTCAATACCATCAGCCACAATCGTTCCCGATCCATTGGCATCTCTTAATGCCAGTGATTCCTTCAATGTTCCGGCACGCATACCCTCAATATACGTTCTGGAATAAACAGAACCACCCTCCTGAATGCCAAGCAATACGCTCAACGTCCAGTTCTTATACTTCAGTTCTGTACCAAGACCTCCCGTCCAATCCGGATTTACATTACCCAGTAAGCCCCAATCGCCATTTTCCTCCATCGGTAATCCGTTTTTAAGCTGCAACTGGCCATCCTTATAAATCAGATAATCACCATAAAGAGAACCATAAGAACCATCGCCTTTAGTGTTTTCCGTACGAAGTTCCAAAGAAGCCCAACGCTCTATCTGTCGGATGCGTGAAATGCCCTGATCTTCAGCCAAACGAACTACCTTATTTGTGTTCTTGGCAAAGTTAAAGGTCACATCCCATTGAAAATCAGTGGTACGCACAGGAGTTACATTCACCATCAATTCAAGTCCCTTGTTAGTCATCTTACCCACATTCATCAGTTTCGTATCATATCCGGCCGAAGGATTAAGCGTAATAGGTATGATTAAATCCGTAGTAGCACTGTTATAATAAGTCATATCCACTGATATGCGATTATCCAACAAGCGGAAATCACCACCAAACTCGTATGACACCACCTTTTCCGGTTTGATATCTGAGTTCGGATAATTATTGTTAGCCGAAGCCACTGAGTTGCCACCCCATCCCTGAGAAATGATATAATTAGCACTCGTCTGATAAGGCTCCAGGTCACGTCTCACCATCGAAGTACTCGTTCTCAACTTCACGAACGAAAGCACATTATTTTTAATGGCAGGAAACAAGTCCGTAAGCACAGCACTTAGCGAAGCCGAAGGATAGAAGTAAGAATTATTATTAATAGGCAAAGCACTGGAATAATCATATCGTCCGGTCAGGTCAAGAAATAGGCCATTCTTATAACTGAACTGAGTAGTACCATACCAACTATTCACCTTTTTACGTGTAAGTGCATTACCTGCAATCAGAGGTTTAGCATTGTTACTCAGATTATACACATTCGGGATAGTCAGTTCAGGAGCAATAGCGCCCAGTCTGCGAGATGTCTGGCTCATCAGGTTGCCACCGAACGAAACATTTAGACCAAAATCAGAAACCGCCTCTTCGGGCAACTTATAAGTCAGCAAAAAGTCATTATTCGTTTCCAGAAAATTAATATCATCTTCCTGATAATAACCGTTAAAATAGGAAGCCGACGTATTGGCATGCTTCATGGTGCGCTTGTCAGCATAAAAATCAAGTCCGGAGCGAAGTTGTAAAGACAATCCTTTCAATATCTCAACAGTAAGCTTGGCACTACCATACACACGGTCACGCGTATTCCCATTTAAATTATTATAAGCCACGAAATACGGATTATTCAGCCCTGTAGAAGTTTCATTACCAAAAGGCGTGTTCTGCATAATCTCTTCATAGCCGGACTTCCATTGTTGTTTCAGAGAATTAAGGCTCACATTACGTGGCATATACAAAAATATTTTCATGATATTATCACTATTCTTAGCCCCCGTACTGGCACGGTTATCACTATTCGTGTGTATATAATTCATAGTAGCATCCACACGTACCCCTTTTACTATCTGATAGCCGGAATTCAAACCAATTGTATTTTTAGCCAGATCCGTGTTGGGCACAATCCCTTTCTGCTGGCTATTCGTATATGAAAAGCGATAATTCAGTTTATCATTCGCATTGCTAAGCGTAATGGTATTATTAATTGTATGCCCCGTTTCCAAGAAATCTTTCAATTGATTACCATGTGACACAAACGGAGTAGCCGTGCGCTTCCCCGAATCATCAAGCGGAGAGTCGAATTGCGTGATAAGCTGTCCATTCATAGCCGGGCCCCAGTTAGTCTGTTGATTATCATTCAAGCCTCCACCGGCACCATCCACATACGCATACTTTCCTTCAATACCCTGTCCAAATGAATTTTGAAATTCCGGCAAACGCAAAGGTGTTTCAAACGAAATTCCCGAATTAAAAGAGATTCCCAATCCTTTTTGATTTTTACCCGATTTAGTAGTAATCAGGATCACCCCATTGGCAGCGCGCGCACCGTAAAGAGCCGACGCATTAGGCCCTTTGAGCACAGTGACGCTCGCAATATCCTCTTGATTTATTTCGGCTGCCGCATTACTATAATCCACCTCATTCTCACCGGAAGTAAAATTAGGGTTATTATAATCCTGCCGGCCGGTAAAGCTACGACTTGATTGCTCGTTATTATTGCTAATAGGTACCCCGTCCACCACAAATAGTGGAGAGTTATTATAATTATATCCCCCTACAAAGTTTTGTCCCCTTATCTGAATCGTCGATGAAGCCCCAATACCGCCGGAAGAGCTAGTAACCTGCACTCCCGCAATCTTATTGCTCAAAGCATTCACAAAGTTCGTTTCATGAGAATCCTGAATAGAAGTTCCATCTATTTTTTGTACTGAATAACCAAGAGATTTTGTTTCGCGGCTGATACCCAAAGCAGTGACCACCACCTCATTAAGCATCTTTGAATCCTCCTGAAGCACAATTTTATCATTGCCCGTAAAATGCACGTTTTTAGACACATACCCCACAAAAGAGACCTCAACCACAGCCTCGGCATTCTTCATTATGAGAGAGAAATGTCCGTTCACATCAGTCACTGTACCATTAGTCGTACCTCTTTCAATAACAGTAACCCCTATCATAGGTTCCCCCGTTACCGTCACTACAGTTCCCGTCATTTTTTTAGGCACCGCCTTAACGGCCACCGCGTTACTTCTATCTTTATTCTCCACAATAACATAAGAGTTATCCGACAGTTTACGATACGAGAATCTGGTGGTAGAAAGCGTTTTTGCCAATGTTACTTCCACGGTGGCACTCCTATTTTCATTCACAGGTGTAACCAATACCGTCTTCGTCTTACTCTCATCGTAAGTAATATCCACCCGATATGCCTTGGCAATCTTATTAATGCAAGTACTAAACAACTCTTTTTTCTCGCTAGCTGTTTCTCCCGCGTAGCTAGGAAGCAATAGCAGCATCCCAATCAAAAACAGAAACCCTCGCAAGGCTTTTTTCTTATCCTTTTTCTTTCTCATTTTTGTTTTTTTTTACTAGTTAACAACAACTTCATTTTGTTGATCAAATTCATTTAAACATCTAATAATTATATAGAAAATAGCCAGATAAAATAGACAACAGTTCCCCTTCTCTTCCCCAAAGGGAAGAAGTAAAAGCAGATAAAAACATCTTCTAATCCACCTGCTTTAATAAACTAAGTTTTCAGATTTATTCTCTGTGCATGATGCGCATCTTAATACACAGTTTTATATATTGCTCGCCGAAATAATGATCCGGTTACTTTCTATTTTATATTTTGCTCCAAACAAGGCACAAATTCTATTCATCACATTGTCTATCGTCACATCTTCATAATTAAAAGTAGAAGTGATCCGTGCATCCTCATGCATAGCATTATCTTCTATCACCAACAGCTTGCCAAAAGATTGCCTCAATCGCAATCGTAACTCCGCAACAGATGCACTATTCAGCACCAACTTCCCTTTTCTCCATGCGGTAATGTCCTCTGAATTGACCTTCTTCACTTCATAATATTTTGTACGAGGATTGTAGATTAACTGCATACCCGGAGTAAGCACAGCAAGCAACTTTCCATCTTTCACATCACTCACCTCTACACGTCCCGTGCTCACCGTCACCTGTTTATCTTCCACTTCTTTATAAGACATCACTTCAAACGATGTTCCCTTTACCGTAACATTAAACCCCTGCGCAGTAATAATAAAAGGCTTCTTAGGATTCTTTGCCACATGAAAAAATATTTGTCCATCCATTGATACCTCACGTCTGGAATCATCAAAAGCCTTTGCAATATATAATTTACTCTCCCTATTCATCTCCACAAAAGTACCATCCTTAAGCATACAACTATTAAGCCCCTCCTCAGCGACATAGCTAGTCTCTCTTCCACCGTTACCTGCCGCATTTGTGTAAAAAAACAAAGCAGCACCGGTCAACAATAGCACTAATATCACAGCTGCCGCACGATTCTGCCATTTCCTCCAATGATGACCGACGAACAAGGTTCTTTTTCTCCCGTGCTCTTCCTTACCTGTCTCTTTATCAGCCAGATGCAATCCGGCAGCTATTCTCTCCCACATCAACCCTATTTCCTTTTTCTCAGCATCCGTTTCAACCATTTCCAGTTCCTCTGAATACTTTTCCTCTAATCGTTCAATAAAGTAAGGACTAAATTTCTCCGCTATTTTCACTTCATGCTCTGTCGCCTTTCCAGCCCTACACCGATAATAAATCACTGAAAGATCTTTCAGGCATCTTTGTTTCTCCTCCGGAGTTAAGTTCATCCTCATGATTTCTTCTATTATTGTCATTCTTGTTCTATCCCTAATTTACCTTTTAAAATAATTTTCTCCGAAGTTCGCCCCCAAAACAATAATCAAACCACATACAAGCAATCTTCTTTCACTCAATAAGTACATCTCACGCCGTTAAAATCCCTTAAAAACAGATGACATTTATATTACATTTTCAACAAACTGCTATACACATAAACAACAAGGTTTATTCACATAAATGTAACAAGATTGGAACAAAGAATCAGGCGGATTCCAATTACATTTGCTCACAAATACCGAGCAACTCAGAATAAAAATGGAAACAGATCAAGATTTATTAAATAAAATTGGAAATAAGAATGAACATGCATTTAGCCTATTCTATGAACGCTATGCCGCATTCATAGCCAAACGAATAAAGATATTGGAACCGGATGAAGAGAGTGGCAATGACATCATACAAGAGTTCTGGCTAAATCTTTGGGAAAAGCCCGAAATCTTAAAAACAAACGATAAAGGAATGACTTTCAACTTTCTCTATAGTTTTCTTTTTACCTTTGTGTTGTTCAAACGGCGCTTCCGCAACAAACATAAGGGAAAGACAATCAGTTTGGAAGAGTTAAGCAACATACCCGACAATTATCAGTACACTCACATATTAGAAGAGATAGAATGTGATGAATTAAAAGATTTTATAGACAATCTCATCAATGACTTACCCGATACAGATCATCTCATCTATGAGATGTATCAGCAAAACTGTTCTTTCAATGAAATAGCCCAAAAAGTTTCACTCTCTGAAAACAGAGTACGCAATCTCTTCACTCGAATAACAAAAAATCTGCGCAAAGAAATAAAAGAAAAGCTTTATTTATAGGGCTTTATAAAGTGACAAAAATCAACCTATTCATTTCCGAAAGTGAGCGTGTAAATGAGACTGTGTCATAACTAAAATAAATTACAGATAAAATTCAACCTTTGTGATAATTCCCAATAAAACAAAAAAACGCGAATCTATTCGTCACCTATCACGATTCTAACTTAACACGTTGATTTACAGAACTTATTTTTATAAAATGTATATTCATTCATCACTTATCCGTCACAAAAAAGGTATTCAGGGACCAATCTATCACCTTTATTGAGCATTATTAGCAAAACAAGCTACTTAGTTT
>JAATGU010000085.1 GCA_015654535.1 Bacteroidales bacterium | reverse complement strand
TGACCATTGTAATGGTTTTACATTCAGATTGGTTGTTGTTTCATTAATCATCTTTCCTGAAAGATTCTCTTCTGTATGTATTTTCCCCGATATGCTTTTTTCTACCATTCCACCTCCCGAGAGGTAAAGAGTGACAAACCGTCGGTCAAGAAATAGATAATTCAACTTGACGGGGATACCTACATAATGAAGCGTTTGCTTATAAGTAGTATAATTATTGTAACCGTTTGCTGATTCCGATTCTAGCAAAGTGTAGGTTATTCCACTTTCCAAAGCAAAACGCTTGGATAGTTGTTTGCGAACAGATACACCAAAAGTAACCGGCTGTTTATGATTAAGCTTTACAGGAAGAATTGTTGAACTCAGTAATGTTTCGCTATTAACAAAAAGCGGATATTGATCGTTCATTTTTGATAGTCCGAAACTTTCCACATCACTGTTCCCATTGGAAAATCCGGTGCTATTTCCTGCTGAGAGTCCTACCGACCATCTTTTTGATGATTTCTTTCGGGGAAAATTTTGAAAATCATTTATCTGTTCTGTTTGTTTTGATACTCTTGAACGTTTTTGCTGTTGAGAGGTACCTTTTTCCTCCGTTTTTCCCTCTTCTACCAGAGATCCTTTCCTTTTTTCAATACTCTCTTGCCTTGTTTCTTCCTGTTCCTTTCTTTCTGTATTTTCTTTTTTGTCAGAGGAGGAGACCGAAACAGTGGGAATGGAGTTTTTTGTATTTTTAGGAGTACCCAAAGCTAATATATTTGTTTTCTTATCTTTTTTTATCAGCGGTTGTGTAAGTTCTTTTAGTGGTTGTTCATTCATTGTTTTCTCTATTTCAACAGGGAGCTTAGCTGTCTTTAAATAGTTAGCTGATGAATCGCCGAGAAAATAGATTGCAGTAGATGAAATAACAAGCAATAAGATCACTGCCGCCGCTACTGCATAGATAAAGTAGGAACGCTTAGGCGCAACAGATATAGGAGCGAGCTCTTTTTCCAGTCTCTCCCAGCTGCCGGCTTTTGGTGGTTCGGAATAATCTTCCAAACTTTTGCGAAGGGCATTCAACCATTTCTCTTTTTCTTCCTGTTTCATAACTGATGTTCCCTTAAATATTCGTTGATCTTTTTTGCTAAAAGCCTTTTAGCTCTAAAAAGCTGAGAAGATGAAGTTCGCTCACTAATGCCCAACTGTTTGGCTATTTCCTTGTGTGGCAGCTGCTCTATCACTGATAGATTGAATATTGTGCGATATCCGGCAGGCAATTGAGTGATAAACTTTATCAATATCTGATGCGGAACCAAGGAAACGGCTTCCTCTTGAGGCTCTTCCACGGTTTCGGGAACCTGATCAAGAGTGAGCGTTTGACGGTTCATTTCGTTCTTACGGAGATAGTCCAGACAGATGTTTACCATCAATCTGCTTAGCCATGCCCTCAAAGATCCTTCTCCCCGGTATGAAAATTTATCGAATGAACTATAAGCCTTTATAAATCCGTCGTGTAAAAGGTCTTGAGCGGTATCCCTGTCGCCTGCGTACCGATAGCAAATGCCTAACATTTGTCCGGCATATTGCTCATAAAGTTCCTTGCGGGCTGTATTCTCTCCAGCCCGGCAACGTTCTGTCAGTTCGGTTTCATTCATTAACTTCACACGTGTTTATCATTAAATGCACAAATATACAAAATACTGCTTATTAAGGAGAAAATCTTCTTGCTTAACTCTTTTTACCTATAATTTTTCATAGAATTTTTTCCGTTACTTTTGGAAAAATAGTTGCAGGGAAATGAGGAAATGTCTAACTTGCACACCTATTTTAATTAACTAATAAATAGCAAAAATAATGAAAAAAGTAATTTATAGTGAAAAGGCACCTGGAGCCATTGGCCCCTATAGCCAAGCGATAGAGGCTGGTGGCATGGTGTTTGTTTCTGGTCAGTTACCTGTAGACGCCACCACGGGAGAATTTGTTCCGGGAGGAGTGACCGAACAGACCAAGCAGTCTTTTGAGAACATTAAACATATCTTGGCGGAAGCCGGACTTTCTACGGCCAATATAGTGAAGACTACTGTTTTCCTTGCCGATATGTCTCTTTTTACAGAAATGAATACAGTTTATGGTACTTATTTTGAAGGAGCATTTCCCGCTCGTTCTGCTTTTGCTGTAAAGGATCTGCCTAAAAATGCATTGGTGGAAATAGAATGTATTGCTGTGAAATAAATATTTTTGGTCCCCGTCTCTCTCTTAGTTAAGAGAAAATTCGGGGATTTTATATTTTATTTGCGTGAAAGAAAAGCGAGTAGATCCGCTACAATAAAACTACTACCTCCCACAAAAATAAAATCTTTTTCAGAAGCATTCATTTTGGCAGCTTCAAAAGCTTTAGGAACGTTAGAATATGTATTCCCTTGCAGTCCAACTTGGCTGGCGAGGAATTTTAAATCTATTTCGTGCAAGGCTCTCTTTACACTTGCTTTGGTGAAATAGTATTCCGCATCTTTAGGTAGCAGAGCTAGTACACCACTTATATCTTTATCGTTCACCATTCCTATTATAATATGTAGCTTGCGATAAGTTTGCAGGCGAAGTTGTTCGGCAATGTAAGTCATTCCGCCAATGTTGTGCCCAGTGTCACACATAATGGTAGGAGCAGAGCCTAGTTTCTGCCAGCGTCCCATTAATCCGGTGAGCTTACATACCCCTTCGAAACCTTGTTCTACAGCTTTTTGAGTGATATTATAACCCAACCTTTTCAGTATCCGAAGTGCAAGAAGAAGGGTATTTGTATTTTTTAGTTGGCAAAGTCCGCCCAATTCTCCCTTTAACTCTGGATAATCGGCTGTGTAATATTGCCAATATCCTTTCTTATTCTTTTCCCATCGCCAAAGCAATTGTTCTTCTTCGGCAAACAGTATCGGAGCATTTACCTCTGCCGCTTTTTGAATGAACACAGGTTTGGTCTCTTCTGTCGTTTCACCAATCACCACTGGAATATCACTTTTTATAATACCCGCCTTTTCTCCCGCGATGAGTGCTAATGTGTTTCCCAATAACTGTGTATGGTCTAAACTTATATTAGTTATGATGCAGAGATCGGGACGGATTATATTTGTACAATCCAGTCGCCCTCCCAGTCCTACCTCAATAACAGCCACATCTACCTTTTGCTCAGCAAAATATTTAAATGCCATAGCAGTGGTCAGTTCAAAAAAAGAAGGAAAAAGAGTTTCAAAGAAAGAACGTTCTTCCTCCACAAATTTTACAACATAATCAGTAGAAACCGGTAGACCATTTACCCGGATTCTTTCTCTGAAGTCAACTAAATGTGGAGAAGTATAAAGTCCCACCTTGTAACCTGCCGATTGAAGAATAGCCGCCAATGTATGCGAACAAGAACCCTTTCCATTCGTCCCCGCTACATGAATGGTTTTATAATTCAAGTGTGGATGATGAAAATGTTTGTCCAAGATTAGTGTATTGCTCAACCCTTCTTTGTAAGCTAATGTTCCAACTTGCTGGAACATAGGGATACTTTCGTATAAATAATTTAAAGTTTCGTTATAATTCATCCTTTTATAATATTTAACTAAGAAGAAATCTTTCGTGTGTGTTTAATTGTTATATTAGATGCAAATATCAACATTTTAAATCTAAAAATAATGGGAACAAAGAAAAATTTCGTTTTAGACACCAATGTTATACTGCACGACTATAACTGTCTAAAGAATTTTCAGGAGAATGATATTTATTTGCCAATAGTAGTTCTTGAAGAATTAGATAAATTTAAAAAAGGAAATGAACAGATTAATTTCAATGCCCGTGAGTTTGTTCGCGAGCTAGATCTTATTACCGATGATGATCTCTTTACCAAAGGAGCTTCGTTGGGCCCGGGTATGGGCAATCTTTTTATTCTGACCGGAGGAATGGAATCTGCCATAGTAAAAAAGTCTTTTTCTGAACGCAAACCGGATCATGAAATACTATCTGCGGCGGATACATTAGCAAAGAAAACACCTTCCATTAAAACGATTCTAGTCACTAAAGATGTGAATCTTCGAATGAAAGCCCGATCCATAGGGTTGCTTTGCGAGGATTATATTAATGATAAAGTGGTGAATATAGATGTTTTTGAGAAGTCTAACGAGGTGTTCGATGGAATTGCACCCGATATGATTGATCGGATTTATTCTTCAAAAGAAGGAGTGGACATTACTGAGTTCGACTTTAAAGATATTCTACAACCCAATGAGTGTTTTGTTCTGAAAAGTGACCGTAGTAGTGTGTTGGCAAGATATAATCCGTTTATTCATAGTGTGGTAAGAGTGAATAAAAGTAAGAATTATGGCATAGAGCCCCGAAATGCAGAACAGAGTTTTGCTTTTGAAATATTGAATGATCCGGACATAAAACTAGTAGCTCTTACCGGAAAAGCCGGAACAGGTAAAACTCTGTTGGCGTTGGCTGCTGCTTTAGGCAAACTGCTCGATTATAAACAAATCTTGCTTGCTCGTCCCATCGTGGCACTGTCCAATAAAGATATAGGATTTCTTCCCGGTGATATAGCTGCCAAAGTGGCTCCTTACATGCAGCAGCTCTTTGATAACCTGAATGTTATCAAACGACAGTTCGCAGCCAACTCCGCAGAGGTGAAGCGCATAGAAGAACTCTTGAAAAGTGAACAGCTGGTTATTGAAGCATTGGCTTACATTCGTGGACGAAGTTTGTCTGAAACCTATTGCATCATTGATGAGGCTCAGAATCTTACTCCTCACGAAATAAAAACCATCATCACTCGTGCCGGAGAAGGTACAAAGATGATTTTCACCGGAGATATTGAGCAGATAGATCAACCGTATCTGGATAGTCAGTCCAATGGTTTAGTTTATATGATTGACCGCATGAAAGGGCAAAATATCTTTGCACATATAAATCTGATAAAAGGAGAACGTAGTGCATTGAGTGAACTGGCCAGCAACTTGATGTAACAGCATTTATTTGCTATTTCTGTATAAAAAAGAAGGGGAGACGATAAAAATTTTCTCCTCTTCTTTTAATTTTGTTATGCTGGTTGTATTTATTTTTTTAATAGCTAAAAGCTTCTGTTTTCATATAGGCTTTATAATCTTTGATCATGCCTGGACATTCTTTCTCGGCACGTGGTAGATAGCGGAAACCGCTAACAATAGATTCTTTCCCTAAATCTATCACAATCTGATGTGGATACGAGGTATTGTCCACCGTACTCCAGAAGGTAGATTCTTGCAAATCATATATTTTATCCGCCGTATGGTTACCACTTCTGGTTTCTTCACTATCTGCATAAAGAATTTTCCAACCCTCGTGAGGCAGAGGTTGACCATTTATTCCCAAAACAAGTAATTCAGCAATGGCAGCTACATTTGATCCATCATGAGCAGATAATCCTTCAATACAGAAATAGCGCCCTTTAGTCTCTTTGCCGAATTTCACTTCCTGCCAACCGTTCTGGAGAGCAAAAGAACCTTGTACCGCGGATGTTTCATTCTGAAGATTCAACTTCTGACCTTCCTTTCGGTGAGTTTCGGGAGCTTTTTCACGAAGCATATCCAGAATAGGTTTCTTCAAACCTTTAATAACTGCCTGTTGAGGTCTTTTTAAGTCAAGAACAATAATTTCATTTTCTCCTTTCTTTAACCAGCATCCCGGCATGTAAAGAGTTTGTTGAGGGCCTATTTCCCAGAATCGTCCCATGGCATGTCCATTTACCCAAACCAGTCCTTTGCCCCAGGTTTGCATATCAAGGAACACGTCCCCTGTTTCCCGAAGGTTAAAGGTAGCCCGATAATAAGCAGGCATCGTTTGTTTGCCTTTAGCTGTATATTTTTTATCCTGCACAAATTTGTAATCATCCGGTAAGTTAAATACCGTCCAGTTTTTTAAACTGACGGCGTTACCACCTGACAGTAATTCTACCTTTTCAGTAATACCCTTTCGGTCGTGAATAGATTTATCAAAGTTTACACGCCCCATTGCTTCAACCAGAATATCCAGTCTTGCCCCGGCGGTTTTCAAAGCTGGGAGTACCACCTTATTTTCTCCGTGTCTGCGATCAAGTCTGCCGATAAGTTTACCATCAACAAAAACTTGTGCCCAATCATGCAATTCAGTAATAGTCAATATTGTCTCGGCTTTTACCTTAGGTAAAGTGGTACGGTATAAGATGCTTCCCCACCCTTGATCAAATAGTTCCATCGGTTGAATATCCACACTCTTTTTTGATGCCGGAAGATTGTCAAATAAAGGAGCGGCTTTTTCAAATTTAATTTCAGGTATTTCAATAACAGGATATGCCGGAGGAACATCCGACAACTTCTCGTCCGGAGCTAAATAATGGGAAAGAAGCTCACGCAATGACCAGAATTTTTCCGTAGTCCACCCGGCTTCACTAATGGGAGCATCATAATCATAAGAACTACACATAGCAGAATAGGCTGGATTATTAGCGCCTCCCCAGTGGCCAAAAGTTGTTCCTCCGTGAGCCATATAAAGACTAAAAGAAATGTTCTGATCAAGCATATCTTTAAGACCGGCCACCATTGTAGCTCCATCTCGTGTTTCATGTTTACGTCCCCAATGGTCGAACCAGCCGGACCAGAATTCACTGCACATAAGTGGTATATCAGGACGAAGTTCTTTCAGCTTTTTAAACTGATCTTCAATATTCGCTCCTGTTCCAAAGTTCACAGTCCACAGTAAATCATCCAGCGCATTATTAAGGAAATTAGAACTCCAGTCACATTGGAAAAGCGGAACCTCAGTAAAGCCTGATTCACGGACAATGTCGCGGATAGCAGTTACATAGGGTTTATTTGTTCCATAAGATCCATATTCATTTTCCACCTGTACCATGATAATGTTTCCACCGCGGGTTATCTGTAAAGCGGCTAATTGTTTGCCAACTTCTTTCATGAACTTACGTACCCGCTCCATGTAATAAGTGTCCAACGTACGTAGCTGTATATCTTTTTTCTTTAGTAGCCACCAGGGAAGTCCACCCATTTCCCACTCAGCGCAGACATAAGGTCCTGGACGTACAATGACATACATTCCATGTTTCTGTGCCAATCGACAAAAGCGGGCGATGTCTTTATTTCCTGAGAAGTCAAACTCGTCAGGACGTTCTTCATGAAGATTCCAGAAAACATAAAGACAAAGTGTGTTCATTCCAAGCGATTTACACATTTCTATACGTTGTTCCCAGTATGCATCGGGAATACGCGGATAGTGAATCTCGGCGGCTTTAATAACGAAAGGCTGGCCATTTAAAAGGAACGTTTTTTTTCCAACTTCAAAGGTTGGTTTTGAAGACGGATTTTGGGCCGAAGAGCAAACAGCTATACAAAAAATAAAAATAGCGAACAGTGGCATTCTTAAATCTTTCATCTATATAATTTTTAATTTTGCTTTTATTATGTAAAGTAGCATAATAATTTTGTTCTTGAGGATGAATTATAGATTTTAAAGAACCAATTATAGCTATTTTAAAATATATTTGTTAGGCAAAGCTTCTCTATTAAATATGTTTAAATATTTTTCTATTTTCTTAAGAAGTAGAGGCCAGTAATAAAAAAAGCTTCCTAATCACCTTATCAGCAATTAGGAAGCTTTTATCTATAAAATAGAACTATAACAATCAGTCGAATAAGCTCTTAAACTTTTTAAATATTTTCTCTTTTACGGTATTGCTTGGTTTAAAATTCTCTGACAATTCCATCTTTTCCAAGGATCCTTTTTCATCCTTGCTTAACGCCTCCGGTACATAGATGCTTATATTGACCAGCAGATCTCCCGTGCCATAGCCATTTACACTCGGTAATCCCTTACCACGCAGACGAAGAACTTTACCAGGCTGTGTTCCCGGTTCAATTTTTACTTTTACCTTATTGTCTATGGTTGGTATCTCAATGGCACCGCCTAGTGCCGCGGTAGGAAAGCTGAGCAATAAATTGTAGATAAGATCGTTCTCGTCACGAACCAAGTCTGGATGTTGTTCTTCTTCCACCATAATAAGTAAGTCACCCGGTACGCCATTGTGCTTACCTGCATTACCTTTTCCACTCATGGAAAGCTGCATTCCTTCGGCCACACCTGCTGGAATATTCACTGTGACTACTTCTTCACCATATGTAATGCCTTCTCCTGCGCAAACCTTGCACTTGTCCTTAATTATTTTTCCTTCACCACCACAAGTAGGACAACTTACGCGGGTTTGCATGGTTCCCAGAATTGTTTGTTGATTACGGATTACCGAGCCGCTACCTTTACAAGTAGGACAAGTTTCCGAACCTGCATTGCCTTCTGCTCCCGTTCCATGACAGTGTGAGCAGGGTACATATTTCTTTAGCTTGAATTTCTTTTCTACGCCGGTAGATATTTCTTTCAATGTAAGCTTTACTTTCACTCGAAGATCTGACCCGCGAAAACGTCTTTGCTGTTGACCGCCACCACCGCCAAAGCCTCCGAATCCGCTAAATCCTCCTCCGCCACCGCCGTGTCCGCCAAAGATATCGCCAAACATAGAGAATATATCATCCATAGACATGCCTGCACCTCCACTGAATCCTCCGCCAAATGGTCCTCCATTGCCAGCCGCGCCACTCATTCCTGCGTGTCCAAACTGATCATACCGTGCACGTTTATCAGGGTTACTTAGTACATCATATGCTTCGGCAGCTTCTTTAAAATTCTCTTCTGCCTGCTTGTCTCCTGGATTCTTATCCGGGTGAAATTGAATCGCTTTTTTACGGTAAGCCTTTTTTATCTCATCGGCAGTAGCAGATTTGCTAACTCCCAGAACTTCATAGTAATCTCTTTTTGCCATAGTTCGTTATCCTTATATTTTAATTATTCGCCTACTACAACTTTGGCATGACGAATGACTTTTCCGTTGAGTAAATATCCCGCTTGCACACAATCCAGTATCTTTCCCTTGAGTTCCTCACTTGGAGCTGGGATAGTAGCAATCGCTTCATGATAATCCGTATTGAATTCTTTTTCTTTTGATTCAATTACTTGTGCGCCGTTTTGTCCAAGTATGACAATAAACTTATTGTAAATCAGTTCTAAGCCGTCTTTTATAGCAGTAACGTCGGTAGATGTTTCCATCGTTTGCAAAGCTCTTTCCATGTCATCAATGATAGGTAAAATGCTACTGATGCTCTTTTCCCCGCCGCTTTTTATCAGTTCGGCTTTTTCCTTCATGGTGCGTTTGCGATAGTTATCGAATTCAGCTGAAAGACGAAGATATTTATCGTTTTGTTCTTCTATTTTTTTATTTGCTTCTTCTAATTGTTGAGCAAGGAGCTGTTCCGCAGTTGGTGTTTTTTCCTCCTGAGCCGGTGCTTCCTGCTCTTTAGTAGCCTCTTCCTCTTGTGGATTTCCTGAATTCTCTTGTGAGGTTTCTAAATTTTCGTCTATCAAAACTTCCTCTTTTTTAATTGTTTCTTGTTCTTTTGGATCCATATTTATTTTCTTTTTATTCTTCCAGAATGATTGTGCCATACTTTTAACAAGGTTAGGTTTGTTAGCGGAGCAACAAAATCTTTGCCAAGATTACTGTTTTGACAAAAGATTCCGCAAAAGTACTGCTTTTTAGTGAATAAAGAAGAACTAAAAGCGAACTATCTGACAGATTGGCGAAATTATTCATTTGAAATCACTATCTTTGCCCCCCGTTTAATAAGGTATAAAAGATAGAAGATAATGATTACAGTTTCGAACGTTTCGGTTCAATTTGGCAAGAGAATATTGTTTAATGAGGTAAACCTCAAGTTTACCAATGGTAACTGCTATGGTATTATTGGCGCTAATGGTGCAGGAAAATCTACTTTCCTTCGTACTATTTATGGTGATTTAGAGCCAACTACAGGTTCCATTTCGCTGGGGCCGGGCGAACGACTTTCTGTGTTAAGTCAGGATCACTTTAAATGGGATGCTTATACCGTAATGGATACTGTCATGATGGGACATAGTGTTCTTTGGGACATAATGAAGCAACGTGAAATTCTTTATGCAAAAGAAGAATTTACCGATGAAGATGGGCTGAAAGTCTCCGATCTTGAAGAAAAATTTGCTGAGCTCGATGGCTGGAATGCTGAGAGTGACGCTGCTATGTTGCTTAGCGGACTGGGTGTAAAAGAAGATAAACATTTCATTTTGATGGGAGAGCTTAGCGGTCAGGAAAAGGTACGTGTTGCTTTGGCACAGGCACTTTATGGTAACCCTGATAACTTACTGCTCGATGAGCCGACCAATGACCTTGATATGGAAACAGTTACTTGGTTAGAGGAGTATTTGGCTAACTTTGAGCATACAGTATTGGTGGTGAGCCATGACCGCCACTTCCTCGATTCTGTATGTACACATACCGTGGATATTGATTATAACAAGATAAACCTGTTCTCTGGTAACTATAGTTTCTGGTATGAGTCAAGTCAATTGGCTCTTCGCCAGCAACAAAACCAAAAGGCCAAAGCAGAAGATAAGAAGAAAGAACTCGAAGACTTTATCCGCCGCTTTAGTGCCAATGTGTCAAAGAGCAAGCAGACTACCAGTCGTAAGAAAATGATTGAGAAACTGAATGTGGATGAGATTAAACCTTCTTCACGTAAGTATCCGGGAATCATCTTTACGCCCGAACGTGAAGCGGGTAACCGTATTCTGGAAATAGCCGGACTTAGTAAAAAGACGGAAGAAGGGGTGGTGCTGTTCAATGATGTTAATTTTAATGTAGAAAAAGGAGATAAGATTGTATTTATTTCTCGTAATCCTCGTGCTATGACTGCTTTCTTTGAGATAATCAATGGAAATATCAAAGCGGATGCCGGGCATTATGATTGGGGAGTGACCATTACTTCTGCTTACTTGCCTGTGGATAATACGGATTTCTTCAATTCAGACCTGAACCTGGTGGATTGGTTGAGCCAGTTTGGAGAAGGAAATGAAGTCTACATGAAAGGATTTTTAGGTCGTATGCTATTCTCGGGCGAAGAAGTACTCAAAAAAGTGAATGTCCTTTCGGGAGGGGAAAAAATGCGTTGCATGATTGCCCGTATGCAATTAAAGAATGCTAACTGCCTGATTCTTGATACACCAACCAATCACTTGGATCTGGAGTCTATTCAGGCTTTCAACAACAACTTGAAATCTTATAAAGGAAATATACTTTTCTCATCACATGACCACGAATTTATTGAAACTGTGGCCAATCGCGTGATAGAGTTAACTCCGGGCGGAGTGATTGATAAAATGATGGAGTATGATGAATATATCACCTCCGATCATATCAAAGAACTCCGCAAGAAAATGTATGGAGATAAATGATGCTAATTAAATAGATTAGTTCTTTCCTCTTTATTTCCGGAATTCCAGTTTTTGTTTACTTGAATCCCTGAACAACTCTTTTCCCAGTACGGAGAGTTTATCTCCTTGCACAATTACTTTGGATAGCATGTCACAATCAAGGAAAGCACCATCTTTGATCGCTTTTACAGTGGGCGGAAGTATTAGTTCTCCCGAGAGATGAATACATCCGCTAAAGGCACGCTCACCAATGGTAATCAATTTTTGAGGCAATGAAACGGACATCAGGTATTTCTTTTGTGTAAAGGTGAAGTCTGGAATCTCCGTGGCTGAAGTGGCATAGAGATCGATGAAAACCAGATTGGGCATAAAGTCGCGAATCACCTTGAAGTCGGATTCATCCAAATTTCCTCTGATGGTAAGATAGTTCACATCTCCGGGTTGATGACCGGCTTTCATAATTTCATTTCCCAACTCTCCCGGTTCAATCACGCTCACGGCAAGTGTTTCGGGAGTGCCTCCCAGAATGACAAAATGTTCCCATCCCTTTTTAAGCTTGTAAGTATCTTTGCAGCCCACGGGCACAAACACAGCGGCAATGCTGTCATTCAGTGCTTCCGGTAAGAAGTTGGGAGGAGTCTTTTTATTGATTTGCACAATCTTCAGGTTATCACAATTTTTGAATGCCCGATCCTCAATGTTTATGGTGGAGGAGGGGAGAAGGACTTGTTTTAAGGTCTGTTTACCCTTTAATAGACCTTTTTCTCCGTTGCAAAATGCATAAGCAGGGATGCACTTCATGGGGTAGATATAGAACTTATCGGGATAAGTACCTTCTTTGCCCATATAGGCGGTGATACTGGCGTTGGAAATGTCCAGCACTTCTAACTTTACCAGACTGTCGCGCATCAGTTTAAAATCCTTTGCATTCAGCTTTCCCGTCAGTGTAAGATGAGTCACTTTGCTTGCTTCTTCTTTGGTTAACTGCTCTTTCAGCGCTCCTGCTTTAGGAACAAAAAGTGTTATGTTTACAGTTTGTGCCGATAATCCGCATACGCTGAGGCATAGCAAGAAATATACTCCTAATTGTTTTATTTTCATCTGTTTATTCAATTTAATTTTTGATCGATTCCTCTCATTCTGAGTTGAACTCGTTTACGTTCCATATCTACACTCTCTACCCGCACCCTCACTTGCTGATGAATAGAGACTACTTCGGCGGGATTGCTGATGAACTTTTCCGCCAGCTGAGAGACATGCACCAGTCCGTTTTCCTTGATCCCTACATCTACAAAGCAACCGAAATTGGTGATATTGGTCACTATTCCCGGTAAAACCATTCCCTCTTGCAGATCGTTGATGGTCTTTACATTTTTGTCGAACTCAAAGATTTGGATGGTTGGCCTGGGATCTCTTCCCGGCTTTTCCAACTCCTGAAGGATGTCATTTAACGTAGGCATTCCCACGGTAGGGGTGACGTATTGCGCCAGTTTGATTTGCTCGCGAAGTTCCTTGCGGGAGATCAATTCATCCACAGTGCAATGCAAGTCCTTAGCCATTTGCTCCACTATGTAATAACTTTCAGGGTGAACAGCGGTGTTGTCCAGTGGCGTTTTTGCCTCTGGGATGCGCAAGAATCCTGCACACTGTTCAAAAGCTTTTGCCCCCATACGTGGCACTTTCATTAACTCTTTGCGTGAACTGAACGGTCCGTTCTCTGTTCGGTAATTCACAATGTTTTGCGCTAACTGCGGACCTAATCCCGAAATATAAGTCAACAGATGCGTACTGGCTGTGTTGAGATTCACTCCCACCAGATTCACACAATTCTCTACCGTCTGGTCTAAAGACTTTTTCAGTTTAACCTGATCCACATCGTGCTGATATTGCCCTACGCCAATCGATTTCGGGTCAATCTTTACCAGCTCTGCCAGTGGATCCATCAAGCGCCGGCCGATAGATACCGCCCCACGCACCGTTACATCGTACTCCGGAAATTCATCCCTTGCCGTTTTAGAGGCTGAATAGATGGACGCTCCGTTTTCACTCACCACAAACACCTGCACTTCCCGGTCAAAGCGTAAGGAAGTGATGAATTCTTCAGTCTCCCTGCTTGCCGTTCCGTTGCCAATGGCGATGGCCTGAATATTGTACGCCTCCACCAGTTTGGTCACCTTTTTGCCCGCCATCAACTTTTCACTCTGAGGGGGATTAGGATAAATCGCTTCATTGTGGAGCAGGCTGCCTTGCGCGTCCAGATACACCAGTTTGCACCCCGTGCGATAACCGGGATCCAACCCCAGCACCCTTTTCTGTCCCAATGGAGAAGCCAACAGCAACTGGCGTAAATTCTCAGCGAACACTCTGATAGCTTCCGCGTCAGCGGATTCTTTATGAAGTCCTGCGATTTCAGTTTCAATAGACGGCTTTAGCAATCGCTTGTATGCATCATTCGCTGCTTCTGCTACCTGTAATCCGCAGGAATTATTACTACGTACATAGGTTCGCTTCAATTGTTCTATGCACTCTTCATTGTTGGGTGAAATATCCACTTTAAGCAATCCTTCCGCCTCTGCCCGTCTGATAGCCAGCAATTGGTGAGAAGAACAACGCTTCAGAGGCTCTGAAAAATTAAAATAATTTTGATATTTCGCCGCTTCTTCCTCTTTGCCTTTCACTAATTTGGCTGAGACAACCCCCTGTCTATTAAAATAATTTCGCACCTGATTACGGGCTCGTGAGTCTTCATTTATTTGTTCCGCTATAATATCCCGGGCACCTTTCAACGCCTCTTCCGTATCTTTCACTTCTCCCTTCACAAAGTCTTTCGCTTTGGCGGTTACGTCCCCCTCTTTTTGCATTAGCAGGATCGCTGACAATGGCTCAAGTCCCTTTTGACGGGCTACTTCCGCGCGGGTTTTTCTTTTAGGCTTGTAAGGCAAATAAATATCTTCCAGCTCCGTGCCATTCCAAGTGGATTCAATCCTGTTTTTTAGTTCGGAGGTAAGTTTGCCTTGTTCCTCAATAGTGCTTAATATCGTTTCCTTTCGCTTTTGAAGCTCGCAAAGTTTATCGTGCTGTTCCTTGATATTCTCGATTTGAACTTCATCTAACCCGCCGGTCACCTCTTTACGGTATCGGCTGATAAAAGGGATTGTTGCTCCGTCGTTAAATAGTGATAATGTGCTTCTTATCTGTCCCTCGGCAATGTTGAGTGCCAAAGAGATCATTTTATGAAATAACTCCATCTTATGCTTATTGCTATAATTTCTCTCACAAAGATACAAATAAAAAGCCAAAAAAACGTTACTTTTTTGATGAAAAATTTACGCGGATTAATGTGCGGATCTGTAACACTTTTAGTTTGCTGATAAATAGGCAGTTATGAGAGAATATAAATGATTTGGTGCGAATCAAAGTGCACCGAATAAATAAATATTAAAAATAAGTTTATATAAATAATATAAACCGCAGAAAATGCCCAAAAATGTTCAAAAAACCATGTTTAGAAATTTTATTTCGTGTTTCTGTTTCTTTACATGATGTCTTGATTATTTATTTGTTTATTGAAGAATAAATAAAATCCATTCTTGAATGCCCGGCGAATGATTCTTCAATCATTTTATTCCATTCAGTGATGATTTTTTTTAGTATTCATGGTATTATTACGCTCTTTTTTATTATCTTTGCATTCCCAATATAATAAAAAATTAATGAGACCAATAATCCTGTCTTTTTTGCTGTCAGTGCTCTTTATCGGAGCTCTATCGGCGCAGCCTAAAGAGATAAATATAAAACTGATTCATACTTCTGATATTCATGGCACTTTTTTCCCTTTCGACTTTATCAATAACCGCCCGTGCAAGGGTAGTTTGGCTCGTGTCAGCTCTTTTGTGAACGAGCAGCGAAAGAAATATCCCGCCCATGTGCTGTTACTGGATGGAGGCGACTTGCTGCAAGGACAGCCATCGGTTTATTATTATAATTTTGTGGATACCGTATCTCCGAATATTTGTGCGGAGGTGATGAACTACTTGCAGTATGATGCTATCACGGTAGGAAACCATGATGTGGAAACCGGTCATGCTGTTTATGATCGCTGGATCAGCCAATGTAAGGCGCCGGTACTGGGAGCCAATGTGTTGAAGCTGGATGGCAGCAACTATTTAAAGCCTTATAAAATCTTCGTCATTGATGGAGTGAAAATCGCTGTGCTGGGGCTGATCACCCCGTCTATACCTGCATGGCTGCCCAAAAATCTGTGGGAAGGACTCTACTTTGAAGATATGGAAATTTCGGCGAAGAAATGGATGAAGGTGATTAGAGAAACCGAACAGCCGGATGTGGTTATCGGGCTGTTTCACTCGGGAGTGGAGCCTTACAAACTCGATGGACTCTATAATGAAAATGCTTCCGCTGTGATTGCAAAGGAGGTGCCGGGTTTTGATGTGGTGATGGCCGGACATGACCATGAGCGATACTGCAAAAAACTACGCAATGTGGCAGGAGATTCAGTACTGGTTATTAATCCGTCTAAACGTGGGGAAGTGGTGTCGGACATTTTACTAAAAGTGAAAATGAATGATGGCAAAGTGGTTGGAAAGTGCATAAAAGGGAAGTTGAGGAACATGAAGAACTACCAACCCGATGAAATTTACATGCAGCACTTTGCTCCGCAAGTGGAGACGGTAAAGGCGTTTGTTTCCCGACCTATCGGACGTTTTGATAGAAGTATTGATGTCCATAATGCTTATATCGGTCCGTCGGCTTTTATTGATTTAATCCATTCCCTGCAACTGGACCTTACGGGAGCGGATGTCTCTTTCACCGCGCCGTTGTCATACAATGCCCACATAGAGAAAGGGACTGTTTATGTGAGGGATATGTTCAACCTTTACGAATTTGAAAACAAGCTTTATGTCATGGAGCTTACCGGTGCTGAAATAAAAGGCTATCTGGAAGAGTCTTATGCTATTTGGACCAATCAAATGAAGAGCCCCCAAGATCATTTGTTACTCCTTAAGCCAATCAATGAGGGGAAGAATTATGATTTTGTGAACTATAGTTTTAACTTTGATTCGGCTGCGGGAATTAACTATACCGTGGATGTGACCAAGCCTGCCGGAAAGAAGATACACATTGTGCGAATGTCTAACGGAAAACCTTTCGATCTCAGGAAAAGGTATAAAGTGGCGATCAACTCTTATCGTGCCAATGGAGGAGGAGAACTCCTCACCAAAGGAGCCGGCATTCCTCACGATTCTCTCAAAAGTCGCATTCTGACTACGTCCGCCATGGATTTGCGTCATTATTTGATGAAACAGATTGAGAGTAAAGGCACTATCTCTCCACGGTCATTGAATGAATGGAAATTTATTCCTGTCGCATGGACAAAGCCGGCAGCTAAAAGGGATCTACAATTATTTTTTCAAAAATAAAAACTCGATGGCAGAATCACTTCAAAAAATACAAGGAACGAAGGAAGAACTTTACAAAACATTACTTCCCCAGATTTCTTCATTAACGGAAGATGAAGAGGATTTAATTGCTAATTTAGCTAACACAGTGGGTGCACTAAAAGAAACTTTTGATTTCTTTTGGGTAGGATTCTATCTGGTTAAAGGGGAAGAGCTGGTGTTGGCTCCTTTTCAAGGACCTATTGCTTGTACCCGCATAAAGTATGGCAGAGGAGTGTGTGGCACTGCCTGGAAAGAGAAATGCACACAGGTGGTGGCGGATGTCGATGCTTTCCCGGGACACATAGCCTGTAGTTCTCTTTCACGTTCCGAGATCGTAGTTCCGCTGATAAAAGAAGGAACGGTGTGGGGAGTACTCGATATTGACAGTACTGCACTCAGCGCGTTTGACCAGACAGATAAATATTATCTGGAGCAGCTCTCTCTGATGCTTTGACATTATTCTTTTTTTTATTATATAAAAAATAGTTAAATTGAAGTAGATTCAAAATAAAGTAGTATCTTTGCGCCCATTGAAGCATTCAATTACACTCCAACGGTGAGCAAGAATGTACTCCAAGAATCAAATTTAATATCCCAAACTCATTTTTATTACGTCCATACTTTGAAATGAATAAGCCCGCAAAACGTGTGTATTTATTGTTGCGTCGGACAAAAGAAATAGATTAAACAACTTATTTTATACGTATGTATAACATTATCCAATTAAACGACAAAAATCTGTCGGAATTACAAACCATTGCACAAGAATTAGGAATCAAAAAGCCGGACTCATTTAAAAAAGAAGAGCTTGTGTATAAAATACTAGACGAACAAGCGATAGCAGGCGCAACTAAAAGAGTGGCTGCCGATAAAGAAAAGGAAGATCGTCTTGATGATAAAAAAAAGCGTTCACGCATCACTGTTGTGAAGAAAGGTGCGTCGGACAAGGTCTACACCGCGTCTAAAGACAAAACAGGGAAAGTGGACCCTGCCGCCGCCGCTTCCGCTGTGAAAGAGGAGAAGGTGATAGTAGCTCAGCAGGCTGATCCGGAGAAAAAAGAACCCTCTGAGAAACCAGCTAAGAGCAAAGCTCCTAAGTCAAAAAAGAAAACTCCGAAAAAGACTGAACCGGTAGCTGAATCTGTAGAAAAGGCGACCGAAGTAAAAGCAGAAGTTGTGGTGACAGTTGCTCCCAAAGAAGCAGAGGCTACAAAGGTGATACCTAAAGTGATTAAAAAGCCCATCCTTCTCTCGGAACAAAAAGAAATAAAAGAGCAAAAAGAAAAAGAAGAGGCTTCACACGTTATCGAAGAGGCTCCACATGTAATCAAGGAAGAAACTCCACGTGTGACCAAGGAAGTGCTGCTACCGGAGGTAGAACTTTCACTGGATTTAGACAATGAGGAGGAAGATGATTTTATTCCTATTGAGAATATGCCTTCTGAAAAAACAGAATTGCCTACCGAACTTTTAGGAAAATTTGAATCAAGCAAAGTTATTCCTCCTACCTCTCAGCAACAAAGAATGCGCGTTCGTCTTCGTGAAAATACCCCGCGCCCAAACAACAATCCGAACAATACTCCCGGTAATGCTCCTGAAGTAAAGGTTGCAAATAATACAAATAACAATAATAACCCACGTACACAGCCCAATCGCCCTGCGGTAGCGGAAGCCGAAGCTCCGGTTGTGCCCGAACGGAAAGTTATTGAACGTGAAAAGACCTATGAATTTGATGGTATCTTGGTAGGAACCGGCGTACTGGAAATTATGCAGGACGGATACGGTTTTCTTCGTTCATCAGATTATAATTATCTTTCTTCACCCGATGATATTTATGTTTCCCAGTCGCAGATAAAGCTTTTCGGTCTCAAAACCGGCGATGTGGTAGATGGTGCCATTCGTCCTCCTAAAGAAGGTGAAAAGTACTTTCCACTGGTAAAAGTAGAAAAAATTAATGGACGTGACCCGGCTTTTGTTCGTGATCGTGTGCCTTTTGAACATCTTACCCCACTCTTTCCCGATGAGAAATTCAAATTATGCAGAGGAGGTTACAGTGATAATTTCTCTACCCGCGTGGTGGATTTATTCTCACCAATCGGAAAAGGTCAACGTGGCCTGATCGTGGCGCAACCTAAGACTGGTAAAACTATTCTATTAAAAGATATTGCCAATGCGATAGCTTCTAATCATCCGGAAGTTTACATGATTATCTTACTTATTGACGAACGTCCTGAGGAGGTTACAGACATGGCTCGCAGCGTAAATGCGGAGGTGATTGCCTCTACTTTCGACGAACCTGCGGAACGTCATGTGAAGATTGCCAGCATTGTGCTCGAGAAAGCAAAAAGAATGGTTGAATGTGGACATGATGTAGTGATTTTACTGGACTCTATCACTCGTCTGGCTCGTGCTTATAACACGGTTTCCCCGGCTTCGGGTAAAGTACTTTCGGGTGGTGTGGATGCCAATGCACTTCACAAACCAAAACGTTTCTTTGGCGCGGCCCGTAACATTGAAAATGGTGGTTCGCTAACTATTCTGGCTACTGCATTGATCGATACCGGTTCTAAAATGGACGAAGTGATCTTTGAAGAGTTTAAGGGTACTGGTAACATGGAACTGCAATTAGACCGTAATCTGTCCAACAAACGTATTTTCCCTGCTGTTAACATTGTGGCTTCCAGCACGCGTCGTGATGATCTGCTACTGGATAAGCAAACACTTGACCGTATGTGGATTTTACGCAAATATCTATCGGATATGAATCCTATTGAAGCAATGGCTTTTGTGAAAGATCGTTTGGAAAAAACCCGGGATAATGATGAATTTTTGATGAGCATGAACTCTTAATAAAGGGATCATAAATAAATATTTAGAGTGAGGAATGCTAATAAGGTGTTTCTCACTCTTTTTTTAGTGTGCCTGAGTCCGAACTTACTTTGAGATGTATTCTTAACTGGTCACAAGTTTTATTTATCTGAAAAAAGCAAATTGGCAGAGTAAAAAGGTCAGAATTTTCTAATATTTTCGTATTTTTGCGTTTCTAAACGTGTAATAATAACAATAATAAGATATGTTTGATAATTTAAGCGAGAGACTTGAGAGGTCGTTTAAGATTTTAAAGGGCGAAGGAAAGATCACAGAGATCAATGTGGCGGAAACACTGAAAGATGTGCGCAAAGCCCTTCTGGATGCCGATGTTAATTACAAAGTAGCGAAGGTGTTCACTGATACGGTAAAGGAAAAAGCATTGGGACAGAATGTATTGTCTGCGGTGAAACCCAGCCAGTTGATGGTGAAGATAGTACACGATGAACTGACTCAGCTAATGGGTGGTGAAGCGGTGGACGTAAATTTAAAAGGTTCTCCTGCTGTGATTCTGATGGCCGGATTGCAAGGCTCCGGTAAAACAACCTTCTCTGGTAAGCTTGCTAAAATGCTCAAATCCAAAAGAGGAAAGAATCCTTTACTGGTTGCTTGTGACGTTTACCGCCCTGCGGCTATCGAACAGTTACGTGTATTGGGAGAGCAGATTGGTGTACCCGTATATAGTGAAATAGACAGTAAAGACCCGGTAAGTATTGCTCAGAACGCTATTAAGGAAGCTAAAGCAAAAGGATATGATTTAGTGATTGTGGATACAGCCGGACGTTTGGCTGTGGATGAAACGATGATGGAGGAGATTGCTGCGATTAAAGCAGCCATCAAACCGGAAGAAATATTGTTCGTGGTGGATTCCATGACGGGTCAGGACGCGGTGAATACAGCCAAAGAGTTTAACGATCGTCTCGACTTTACCGGAGTCATCCTGACTAAGATGGATGGTGATACTCGTGGTGGTGCGGCTATTTCTATTCTTTCTGTAGTCAGCAAACCTATTAAGTTTGTGGGTACGGGCGAAAAGATGGAAGCTGTAGATCAGTTCCACCCGGCACGTATGGCGGATCGTATCTTGGGAATGGGTGATATAGTTTCATTGGTGGAACGTGCTCAGGAACAGTATGATGAAGAAGAAGCCAAACGCCTGCAAAAGAAAATTGCTAAGAATCAGTTTGACTTTAATGATTTCCTTACTCAGATTGCCCAGATTAAAAAGATGGGTAACCTGAAAGATCTGGCATCCATGATTCCTGGAGTAGGGAAAGCGATTAAAGATGTTGAAATAGACGATAATGCTTTTAAGAGTATCGAGGCAATCATTCATTCCATGACTCCCAAGGAACGAGCTAATCCGGAAATATTGACTGGATCCCGTCGTACTCGTATAGCCAAAGGTAGCGGAACAACGATTCAGGAAGTAAACCGATTGATGAAGCAGTTTGACCAGACTCGTAAAATGATGAAGATGGTGACTAGTAGTAAAATGGGTAAGGCAATGCCTAAAATGAAAAGATAAAAGATACAGTTATGCAATTAATTGATGGAAAAGCAATCTCGGAACAAGTAAAGCAGGAAATTGCGGCGGAAGTGGCTGAGATCATTGCGAAAGGCGGCAAACGTCCTCATTTGGCTGCAATTCTCGTGGGGCACGACGGAGGCAGTGAAACTTATGTTGCGGCTAAAGTAAAAGCTTGTGCTGTTTGTGGCTTTAAGTCTTCTTTGATTCGTTATGAAGCGGACGTTACGGAAGAAGAGTTACTTAACAAGGTGAAAGAGCTGAATGCGGATACTGATGTAGACGGATTTATTGTTCAGTTGCCTTTGCCTAAACAGATTTCCGAACAGAAAGTGATAGAGACGATTGATTATCGTAAAGATGTGGACGGATTCCATCCGGTGAATGTAGGGCGTATGTCTATTGGCTTACCTTGTTATATCTCTGCTACTCCCAATGGTATTCTGGAACTGTTGAAACGCTATAAGATTGAGACCAGCGGAAAGAAGTGTGTGGTGTTGGGACGTAGCAATATTGTAGGTAAACCAATGGCTTCACTGATGATGCAAAAGGCTTATCCGGGAGATGCTACAGTCACAGTGTGCCACAGCAGGTCACGGGATTTGGTGAAGGAATGCCAGGAAGCTGATATTATTATTGCTGCTTTGGGACAACCCAATTTCTTGAAGGCTGAAATGGTGAAAAAAGGTGCGGTGGTGATCGATGTAGGCACTAGCCGTGTACCTTCCGACAAAACAAAGTCAGGTTTTAAACTTACCGGTGATGTCTTTTTTGAAGAAGTAGCTCCCAAATGCTCGTTTATTACTCCTGTTCCGGGAGGTGTAGGTCCCATGACAATTGTCTCTCTGATGAAAAATACCTTATTAGCCAGTAAAAAAGCAATTTATAAGTAACAATATGACCTCATGAAGCTCTTTATCTTTTTTGCCGCTTCGGTACTTTGTTTTTCATGCAGCTCACCTTCTAAAGGGAGGAATGTTGCTGAACAACAAGATACTGTTGTGACGAAAAAGGTAACCTTGCTTTTTGTGGGGGATTTCATGCAACACCAAAGGCAAATTGATGCTGCTTTTACTGGTCGGGGGTATGATTATAGCGCGTGCTTCAGTCAGGTAAAGGAAGAAGTAAGTAAAGCCGATGTGGCAATTGGCAATTTTGAGGTAACGTTAGGTGGAAAGCCTTACGTTGGCTATCCTTCATTCAGTGCCCCCGATGAGTTTTTATCCGCCATTATGGATGCCGGTTTTGATGTGATGATCACGGCTAATAATCACTGTTTGGATAAAGGTAAACCGGGATTGGAACGTACCATTCAGATGCTCGATTCATTGAAGGCCCTGCATGCAGGAACTTACCTCAACAGTGAAGAGCGGGACAAGAATTATCCTTTATTGATAGAAAAGAATGGCTTTCGTATTTCCTTACTAAGCTATACTTATAGCACAAATGGCATTGCGACGATTGCTCCAAACGTGGTGAATTACATTGATAAAGAGGTGATGCTACGGGATATTGAGAATGCTTATAAACAGAATCCCGATGTGGTGATCGCTTATATGCATTGGGGTACGGAATACCAGTCTTTACCCGATGATGAACAAAAAGAACTGGTTGACTGGCTCTTGGCTCATGGTGTAGATCATGTGATTGGCTCTCATCCGCATGTTCTCCAGCCTATGGAGGTGCGCTGTGATTCTGTAACGAAAAAGAAGCATGTGGTGGTTTATTCGTTGGGCAATTACATTTCTAACATGTCTGTACGTTATAGAGATGGTGGAATCATGTTTAAAATGGAGTTGAGCAAGGACAGTACAGTGAGGATGGACAGTTGTGGTTATAGTTTGGTGTGGACAGCCAACCCGGAGCAGAGCGGAAAGAAAAATTATCAATTAATCCCTGCTGTCCGGCCGCGTCAAGAGTTACCTGCTAATGCCGCTAATCAGCTGAAAATCTTTATAGAAGATTCCAGGGAGCTTTTTAAAAGCTACAATAAGGGAATTAATGAGTACGCTTTTTGAAGAATTTATTGCATTAAAAGTTTGCAGAATTAAATATAATCTATATCTTTGCACCGCTTTAGAAAAGAACATGGTGGATGTAGCTCAGTTGGTTAGAGCGTCTGATTGTGGTTCCGAAGGTCGTGGGTTCGAGCCCCATCTTCCACCCTGAATAAAGCAAAAAAAAGATCTTGAATAATTTTCAAGGTCTTTTTTTATTATATAAAATGGAGAAAAAGACTTCGATCATCATGCAATGAGTACTCAGAGCATAGCCGATTATTATTATAAATTCAGACGGTAAATTTCTTTAAGAACAAAGCAAAAAACATTTATGAAGATTATTCATCTTCAGATCACTATTTGTAGGTATTTATAAGATAAATATACCATAAATGCGGTATTGTTTAAACGATAAGATTGCTCTAATTTTACCCACGATATTATAATAATTTAAAATACAAAGTATATGAAAAAGTTTTTTACTTTACTAAGCGTAATTTTTATATTTGTATTTTCCACACAGGCTCAGAATGCCACCTTTAATTGGTCCTTAAGTGGCGGAGGTTCTCAAGGAGCAGACCGTTCTGCTGATGTTGTTACGGATGCTGATGGTAATGTATTTACTGCAAACTATTTTCTAAACACAGCTACGTTTAATGGAGTTACGTTGACTGGTTCTGCCAAAGGAACAGGAGCAAACTATGACAACAGTTTGTTTATTAGTAAAATAAGTCCAAGTAAAGCTACTTTATGGAATCTCTATTCTAATGTAGGAGTGGTAATGCCCACTGCTTTGGCAACAACGCCCGGTGGAGATCTCATTGTAACCGGAACGATACGTGCGGTAACTGGCGGAGCAACGACCAATGCCAATATAATTGATGCTGCCGGAACTATAACAACATTTACGAGTCTAAGTACTTCGTCTTCATCTGTTCAATCCTTTGTTGCGAAATTCAATTCAAGTGGCATTATTCAATGGGCCAAAGAGTTTAATTCGGGAGCAGCCAAAGATAAAGCAGTTACGACCAATGCATTGGCAACTGATGCTAATGGAAACGTTTATTTGACGGGAAATTACACAAATACCGTTATCTTGCCTGCAAGTACTCCCGTTACATTAACATCAACCAATACTACACAAGCTGCTTTTATTACAAAACTGGATGCTACGACAGGTGATGAAGTATGGTACAAAATATCTTCGGGTTCAATTGTATCTGAAGTTCTTACAGGTTTGGTTTATGGAGATGATGGCTATCTGTATGCAGCCGGTGATTATAAGAATGCAACTACTCCCATATCCGTAACTATTGGTGATAAAAGTTTTACCCCAAGTGTTGGTGCTGATTTGACACTGATAAAATTTGATACGGATGGAGTTATTTTCTATATTCAGGAACGCCCAAGTGTAACAGGAACCACTGTTAGAGACGTTCGGGTAAAAGATGTTGCAGTGAAGAATGGAAAAGTTTTTGTAGCCGGTTCTTTTTATGGTGATTTCGGTGGAATTCAATTCTCTGATGGTGCTTTAACTTCTTCAGCTGCTTACTTAAATGGTTTTGTAGCTGCCTTTAATACCTCTGACGGAAGTGATCTTTGGCAGAAAGGAGTCTTTGCTCCAGCTATTGCAGAGATAAATGGTATTGCTATCGGATATGACGATAATCTGTTTGCCTTTGGGTATCATTATAATAAATTAGGTACAGCAGTAGCAGCGGGTGATGTTGATTTCGGCGATGATTTTAAGTTAACTGACGCCACTAATAATTTAGGAGATCTGTTTTTATCTTCGTATAATGTATCAACCGGAGTTACCCAAGAAGTTCATTTAGTGGGTAAAGGAACAGGTTCTGAAACGTCTAACAGTTTGACTAGTTTTGGTAATAATCTTTATTTGCTGGGGAGTTCTAATTCGAACCCTATAACGTTTGAAAATAACACAACCTATACAACGGCAGGTGCTTTTGATTTTTTTCTGGTCGATTATTCAGTTTCTAAGGCTCCAACGGGTATTAATTTATCTGAAACGACAAAACTGCCCTTCTCCTATGCTGACAATGCAAATCGTCAGATAGTTGTAAAAAATGCGGAGAATGTGAAATTTGCAAAATTGGTGGATACTACAGGTAGGACCATATCAATTTCATCCAATAGCAATGATGTATTGAATATTAGTACACAAGGAATAGCTCCGGGAGTATATATTTTACAATTGGCAACTTCGAACAGTCAAATTACAGCGCAACGGTTGATTATTTATTAATAACTGTAGCCCGCTGTATTCAGATAATTCACTTGTTCGGTTGCTTCGGTAACTGAACAAGTGAATGTTCTATTTTTTTATAATAATATTTTCGAACAAGCTACCGATAGTTTAAAGAATGCAATTTTTTTTCATCTATTCTCGGATTAATTCATGAAATATTTTCAACTATATATTATTGCCTTCTTGTTAATGTTTACATCCACTTTTGTGACAGCGCAAAGCTACAAGGTGTCAGGTATCGTTAAAGATCGGGGGAGCCACATCCCTATAGAGTTGGCTACTATTTATGTCAACGAATTGGCACAAGGTTTTACAGATGCTAAAGGTCTTTTCGAAATCAAAAACATTCCATCGGGAACCTGTCATTTTCGTGTTTCTTATTTAGGCTATGAAACTATAGATACTCTCATTCAGGTAAATAAAGCTGTATATTTAAATTTTTATCTCACATTAACTTCTTTGCAACTCAAAGAAGTTAATGTGATGGCACGTGAAAAGAAACAATCCTCTACTGCATCTACTATTAAGTTGGCCGCTATTGAACATCTGCAACCTTCCAGCATAGCGGATGTATTACAACTATTGCCGGGAGGATTATTGTCCGATTCAAAACTTAATGCGGCTAATCAAGTTTCGATGCGTCAGGCCGGCAGCGATGTGAATACCGCTTTAGGAACCGCGATTGTGGTGGACGGAGTACCATTGTCAAACGATTACAATATGCAGTCGTTTTATGGCACATCATCATCGGATGTTAGCAGTAGTAAAAATACGGTGAACGGCGGAGTGGATTTACGCCAACTTTCCACGGACCACATAGACGAAGTTGAAGTGATTCGTGGCATTCCTTCGGTTAAATATGGAGATTTGACCAGTGGTGCTATTATTGTAAAATCAAAGAAGGGTGAAACACCACTTACCATCCGTGTAAAATCCGATCCGTTGAACAAACTGGTCTATGTAGGTAAAGGGTATCGTTTACCTAAAAATGCAGGAACACTGAATTTTGGCATTGACTATACAAAATATGTAGCCGACCAACGTAGTCCTTTCGATCAATATGAACGTATTACCTCTAATCTGAATTATGAAAAGTTGTTTAATAAGGTATTCTTATCTACCACTCAACTATCTTTTACAGGAACAATAGACAAGCAAATCACTGATCCTGACATAATGAACAAAGAAGATAATTATAAATCAGACTATAAAAGTTTTAGGTTTAGTAATGCCGGTACATGGAACATTAATAAGGGGATATTGTATAAAATTGAATATACGCTTTCAACTAATTATGCCCAGGATGTACTGGATCGGACTAAAACAGTAACGCTGAATTCGCCAATGGGGATTACGCTCAGTAGTACCGAAGGTGAGTCTGTTGGTCTGTATTTACCATCGGAATATCTTTCAACTTATAAGGTAGACGGCAAACCGTTTAATTTTTATTCTCAAATCACTTCTTATTTGCATGCTAATATTGGGAAAACTTTTAATAACATATTACTTGGAGCTGAATTTCGATTAGATAAAAATTTTGGAGATGGCAGTCTTTACGATTTAACCCGGCCGCCTTTCCCGACTCAAAGTTCATCGAGCCGTCCAAGAGCCCCCAAAGATATACCGTCTTTACAAAAACGAACTGTTTTTGCTGAAGATAATTTCAGCGTGAATATTGGACGAGGCAAATTGGGAATAACGGCAGGACTGCGTGGTACCAGTTTGGGCAATCTATCTTCGCAAAGTGCCATGTATAATAAGTTCTATATGGAACCCCGCTTGAATGTCAATTATCAACTACCGGCATTCCAGTTTTTGGATGCTCCGCTTGAAATAGGATTAAAAGGTGGCGTTGGCGATCAATTGAAGATTCCCACGGCATTGCAGCTTTATCCGGAAATGGCCTATTACGACATTGCGGAGTTAAATTATTATTCAACGCTGAACGAAAGTAACCGCTTAGTTTATCTATTGACAATAATTAAGGATCGCACGAACAACCAATTGACTCCTGCGCGAAACAGAAAATTAGAAGTTGGTTTTGATTTGAATTACAAAGGAATATCATTGAATGTAACAGCCTTTCACGAAAAAGAAAATAACGGATTTGAAGAACAGAGCCTCTATTTTCCACAAATTTATAAACAATATAATACCGATTCATATTCGGGAACAGGTACACCTACTATAAATGATTTTTCTTATGAACTTAAATCAATGTTTCTGTCTTACCCTTATACCACTAACGCGGCGGTTGTTGTCAGAGAGGGAATTGAATATCAATTATCCATAAATAAGATACGAGCGATAAATACCGAGATTGTGCTAAATGGTGCCTGGTTTCACACGCGTTATGACATTAGCCAACCACGTTACAAATATCCCACTATCGTATCATCAGGAGAATATTATCCTTATGTGGGAGTTTTTAACGCAGGAAGCGATAGTAAAGCGCAAGAGCAGTTTAATACCACTTTGTTTCTCAATACACATTTTTCAAAACAGCGTTTGCTTTTTTCCACTTCTATTCAATCAGTATGGCACACTTCTTACAAAATGATTGAATACAGTGGTATTCCTGATTCATATATTGATTTAAACGGTACTACGCATGCATTTACCGATGTGGAAAAACAAAGCCCGGCATTTAAATCATTGATTGAGACATTCTCGTCGGCATATTTCAATGCAGAACGCACGCCAATATCTCTCGAAGTGAATTTAAAGGTAACTAAAGAGATAGGAAATAATCTGAAACTTTCGTTTTTTGTGAATCGCCTTTTAGATTATAACCCACGATATACAACTCGTTTCGGAGTCTCAACACAAAAATGGGTGACTCCTTTTATGGGTGCAGAAATTCAGATAAAATTATAAGAACATACATCTTAGTGGAATTTTTGAAACGTCAACGGATAAAAAAACTTATATATAATGCAAACAGCATCCCTTTTTAAAATACTATCTTTAACCCTTTTAATACCGCTCATGGTTAGCTGTCAATTGAAAGAAGTGCCATTTACCAAGGTTGTGGTCACCGTTTCTTTGCCCGATGATGGTTTGCAGGGAGGGAAGAACGACTATGTGGTAGTACTAACCAATATCGCAACAGGACATTCGCAAGCTGATACTACTGATGTTGCAGGTCAGATTAATCAGGAGTTGGAGGAAGGCGTTTACAATGTGGAAGTTACCGGACAAAAAACTTTAACGACCACAGTTGCTGATGGTAGCACGCAACAATCGTATACCCAAACGGTCGATATCCGTGGATTACTCGAAAAAGCGCTGATTGTAGGTGAACAAGTGGAACTGGCCGTCCCCTTGCAAATAGCCCAGAAGGGAAATGGTTTTGTGATTCAGGAAATCTATTTTACGGGTAGCACAACGCCAGCCAACGGCAGTTATTATCAGGATCAATACATCGAAATCTATAATAATTCCGATTCGGTACTTTATGCCGATGGGCTCTCTATTGTAGAGTCGACTCATTTGAGTAATAATGCCATTTCCGAATTTACCAATTATCCTAACGATTTGATTGTCGGAGCACTCTATACCATCCCGGGAGAGGGTCAAACCAATCCGGTGCAGCCGGGCAAAAGCATTGTCATTGCCTCATTGGGTATCAACCATAAGTTAGCGAATACTAATTCTCCGGTCGATTTATCAAAAGCCGATTTTGAATGGTACGACTCTGGTAAAGATGTAGATGTGCCTGAAGTTCCTAATATGATTCGGAACTTCTGTTATTCGAATACGATTTGGGTGTTGCATGTTAAGGGCTATCATGCTTATGCTATTTTCAAAGCACCTGGTAGTTATGCCGATTTTCTGGCTCAAAATACGATAAGTGTTCAAACAGCATCGGGGAGTTCTGTCAGCCGTGTAAAAGTGTCTAATTCATTAATATTGGATGCTGTTGAATTGGGAACTGCCGGAGCTATCGGTTCTAAATCACTCTCTTCATCCCTTGATGTGAGTTATACTTATTGCAACAGCTCTTATATTGGAAAAAGTGTGCGCCGCAAGGTCTTGAATTGGGAAAATGGTAGGGCCGTTTTGCAGGATACCAATAATTCTGCCAAAGATTTTATTCCGAATGCAACTCCTATACCTTGGGAAGTTGAAGAATGATTAAGTTGTAAAACGTATAAATTGATTATTGAGTGAAATATAGTATTCTAATATTGCTTTTTTTAGCTTCGATCTCTCTCTTTGCAAGAGACGAAACAGACTCTTTGAGCACGGACGTAACTGCTTGGGAGTCACCATGGAGAACGTTTTCCAACTATTTTGACTATAATCCTGCAGCGACTTTTACAGTTCCTGTGAAAAGATTTAGCGAAGTTGGTGCCTCTTATGGCATGTCACATGCTGATAATGGTTTGCATCTGGTACAAGAAGGTGATGGATCTTCGGCCTTGCAATTGCACTCGGAGAGTTTTCAGGTAGATTCAAACTATCGCTTCTTTGGTAAAGCTTATTTTTTAAGCGATCAAAAGGACAATGTAGGCTGGCGTGATGTGGAAGACTACAACTTGCTGGCTCCCTATTTAGTCGCTGATTCGGTAGGTGGCACTTACAAAAGAGAATCCTATTTCCTGAGTGGTGGTGCTTCTGTCCGTTTTTGTCATATAGAATTAGGAATACGTGCTGCTTATAAAGGAGGTGTTTCGTATCGACAAGTAGATCCGCGACCACGTAACACGGTTTCAGTCATTCGCATCAATCCAGGCATAACTTATCAACAGGGTAAATGGCACTATGGATTGTTTGGTGAATATGTGCGTTATCGTCAGAATGTGGACATTCAGGTGGAAAAGGAAGATAAAAAGGTCTATTTTTATCTTTTGCAAGGATTTGGGATTTATAACCGGCAGTTTTCAATACTCGACGAATCTTTTTCCCGCATTTATAAGGGAAATCTTTTTACTACAGGTATTCATCTGAATTGTGGAGATAAACAGCAGTCAACAGGTGCAATGGTAGCATTTAAAACAGCAAATATTCAGGTAGATGAAAGTGACAAACGAACACCTTATAAGCTTACTCATAACGAAATCATATCCCAGGTTACTCATGAACGGGAGTTGTTCAATCAAACGTTGTTTCTTAAAGGACAATATTCCTTTCACCAAGCTATTGGAAACGAGACTCAATACACTCCGGTAACAATTAATACGAACTATATTGTATGGGAATATGCGACTCAAAGTGACCGTTATCAGGCACGTACGCAAAATGTACAATTCTCGGCATTGCTGGCAGATAAAGATCTTTCTAAATTCTCTGTTTGGAAACGTTTGGACGGAGCTTGGCAGGATTCGCGGCAAAATTATTATTATCCCTATTATCATCAATTCATACAGGATGCAACAGGCAGTGGGACTGTTGGATTCAATTGTCCATGGAAAAAGTCATCTTTTGAAGGTAGTGTAAAAGTTGGTTATAAAAAGAATATCTCTTCTTCGCTGTTGCAAGGAGAAAATAATCTGATAACAGCTCAACTGCTCAATCCTGATTTTGCTTTCTTAACGTCGGATGTAACCTTCTATCAAATAGACATGAAGTTGCGTTTTCCTTTATCTCCCGGTTTATTAGCTAATATTTCAGCAGAGGCCGGATTGCAAACAGCCAAGAGCAGACAGACTGTTTTTGGAGGCATCAATATCACTTTAAATTTTTAACTTAGAAAATAATTACTTATATTTATCGATAATGAAACATTTGAAAAAAGCATTATTTTTATTTCTCGTCTTATTCAGTAGCACTTATATGATGGCTGACGAAGGAATGTGGACTATTTCCAATCTGAATTCTGCTTTGGTGCAAAAAATGAAGGATATAGGCTTGCAACTTTCCACCGAACAAATTTATAATGAAAAACAACCCAGCTTAAAGGATGCTGTGATGATTTTTGATAATGGTTGTACCGCGGAATTGGTTTCTGCCAATGGACTGGTTTTTACCAATCATCACTGTGGAAGAGATCGGGTGCAACAAGTAAGTAGCGATGCGCATAATTATATTCGCGATGGTTTTTGGGCTGGTTCGCGCAAAGAAGAAATTCCTATCAAAGGACTAACGGTCAAATTTTTGATTAAATCGGTTGAAGTAACCCAACAAGCAATTGAATTATTAAAAACCAAATCAATACGAAAAGTACAATATGAAATTGAAAAACAATATACCGATACACTTCAGGGCTATTCCGCCAGTTTGGATGGATTTAGCACGGGGCAATATTTTATTTCTGTTTATCAGATTTTCAACGATGTTCGTTTAGTAGGTGTTCCTCCCGAAAGCATTGGTAACTTTGGCGGAGAAACCGATAATTTTGAGTGGCCACGCCAATCGGCTGATTTCTCTGTTTTCCGTATTTATGCTGATAAGAATAATCTACCTGCATCTTATTCATCTGAAAACAAACCTTATCAACCGAAAACCTTTTTACCAATCTCGCTTTCAGGTATTCACGAAAATGATTTTGTCTTAACTATTGGTTTTCCCTGGATTACTCAAAGATATATTAATTCTTATGATTTGAAAGAGGAACAAGAGATAAAAAACCGGGCAACAGTCATTACCAAAGGTAAATTTATCGATGTTCTCAAAAGAGAGATGGACAACGACGAAAGTATTCGATTAAAATACTCCAATAAAAACTTCTCCGCAGGGAATAGTTATAAATTAGCCCTTGGTACCTTGAAGTTGGTTAATCTAAGTCCTGCATTAGCCAATAAACAAAAAAGTGAAACTGAGTTTCAGGCTTGGGTGAATGCTGACTCTGCACGTATGAAAAAATATGGCAACTGCTTGGCAATCTTACAAAAAAATTATGAACTTCAACACAATCCTAAATATGCCCATGCACTTATAACAGGAGCTTTATTTAATGATGCGAGTCTTTTCGGTATACGGTCACGCAATATTGTTGAACTACTCAGTAAAAAAGACAATTCACAACTCAATAAAGCCGTTGAAAGTTACCGGCAATGGTATGCTTCTTTTTCGAAAAATTATGATTTGGCTACTGACCAAAAGATTGTACGGGCTATGATCAGATTGGTGAGAAAAGAAGTAAAGAAAGAATATTTGCCTGACTTTTACTCCATTATTGAAAATAAGTATCAAGGTAATATAGATAAATATGTGGATGATTTATATGGCAAATCTACCTTCTCAACTACTGTGGGCATTGATAAATTTCTCAAAAAGCCAAGTTTATCGATTAAAGAGGACCCTCTCTATATTTTCGGTGTGTCTATCTATGACAAACTAATTGAGTTAAGGAAACAGACGACCGAGTTGGGTGCTGAAATTCGTAAGGCGAATCGTCTCTATGAAGAAGGTGTCAGAGAAAAAGAAGCTGGGATTTTGAAATATCCTGAAGCTAATTTTACAATGCGGCTTACTTACGGAAATGTTGGTGGTGCTTCTCCCCGTGACGGATTAACCTACAAAAGCCAAACGACCTTGAAAGGAGTGATTGAAAAAGAAGATTCAACCAATTATGAATTTCTGGTATCACCCAGACTCAAAGAATTGTATGCCAAAAAAGATTTTGGGCGCTATGGCGAAAAAAACGAATTATATACTTGCTTCCTTACAAATACAGATATTACCGGAGGTAATTCCGGAAGTCCAGTGCTTAATGGAAAAGGTGAACTTATAGGACTTGCTTTTGATGGAAACTGGGAATCATTGGCGGGCAGTATAATTTATGAACCTGAAAAAAACCGATCTATCAATGTTGATATCCGGTACGTTTTGTTTGTAATCGACAAATTTGCTGAATCTCAGTATATTTTAAAAGAATTGATAATTAAATAAATTTTTAAACATACTTATAATAATCAAAAAGCTAAATGAAAATATTCAAATTAATCTTTATTCTTTGTTTTGGTCTATCTATTTCGGCCATAGCGCAAGAATACAATCTCAACGATCAACTTCCGGTCGATAAAAACTTAAGAATCGGAAAACTACCTAACGGCTTGACCTACTATATTCGCAAGAACAGTTTACCGAAAGACCGCGTTGAATTACGTTTGGCAGTTAATGCCGGCTCTATTCTCGAAGATGAAGATCAACGGGGACTGGCACATTTCACCGAACACATGGCTTTCAATGGAACTAAACATTTTGAAAAAAACGAATTGATCAGCTATTTGCAATCAGTTGGTATTAAATTTGGTACACATTTGAATGCTTACACCACTTTTGACGAAACAGTCTATCGTTTGTTGGTACCAACGGACAATAATGAAGTGGTAGATAAGGCATTTCTGGTATTGGAAGATTGGGCGCATAACATCACATTCGATCCGAAAGAGATAGAGAGTGAACGAGGGGTCATCACCGAAGAGTGGAGAATCGGTCGTGGAGCAAATCAACGATTACAAGATAAATATTTTCCGGTGGTATTTCATGAATCTCAATATGCCGAACGCTTGCCCATTGGTAAAAAAGAAGTTATTCAAGGATTCAAACCCGAATCCATTCTCCGTTTTTACAAAGAATGGTATCGTCCGGATTTGATGGCGATTATTGTAGTGGGAGATATTGATGTTGACCAATACGAACAAAAAATTAAAGAACACTTTAATGCAATTCCTACCCGCACAAATGAGCGCCCTCGAACTATTTTCAATGTTCCCGACCATCCTTCCACGTTGTTCTCCATTAATACAGACAAAGAGGCTACACAAACACAGGTGATGATTTATTCCAAAACCGCTCACAAAGAAGAAAAAACTTTGTCCGATTACCGCAATTTCATCATTGAGCAACTCTATTACTTTATATTGAATCAACGCTTTGGTGAGCTGGCCCGTTCTGCCGAACCTCCTTATATTTATGCAAGATCAGCTTTCCAGACAATTGTTCGAAACAAGGATGCGTTTTATGTTTCTCTTCGTGTACGTGAAAACGGCGTGGAGAAAGGATTGAAAACTGTATTGGAAGAGTTGGAGCGTGTGAAGAGATTCGGATTTACCGAAAGTGAATTGGAGCGTGCTAAGAAAAGCATCACACAAAAGTACGATCGTGCTTATACCGAACGCGAAAAATCGGAATCGGAAGGTTATGCTTCAGAGCTTATTCGTAACTTTTTAGCTAATGAGCCTATTCCGGGTATTTCTTTCGAATACGAATTTACCAAGAGTCAATTGCCGACTATTACATTGAATGAAGTCAATGATTTTGATAATGATTTTTTGTCCGATTCAAATCGTGTGGTAGTAGTGACCGGACCCGAAAAAGAAGGTACTACATTGCCAACGGAAGAAAGCTTGCGTGCTATCGTAAACGAAGTGCCGAAAGCAAATTTAGAAGCCTATCAAGACAAAGCAACCGCTTTTACTTGGCCGGGAAAGAAGCCGACTGCCGGAGCTATTGTGAAGGATGAGAAAAACGGTGCACTTAATCTGACAAAGTTGACTTTGTCTAACGGAGCTATAGTATTACTAAAACCCACTGATTTTAAAAATAATGAAATTTATGCGATAGCTTATAGTAAAGGTGGTCATAATTTGTATCCCGATACTGATTTTTTTTCAGCTTTATATGCTTCAGCGTTGGTTAACGAAAGTGGAATCGCTAATCTGTCGAAAAATGATTTAGTGAAAGCTTTTGCAGGTAAAGAAGTTACAGTGACGCCATTTCTTAACTCTACAAGCGAAGGTATCAGTGGAAAAACAGGCCCGAAAGATCTCGAAACATTTTTTCAATTGACTAACCTTTATTTTACGCAGGCAAAAATTGACAGTACTGCTTTTAAAACATTTATCACTAAGACAAAATCAACCTTGTCGACTTTACGATTGAATCCGCAAAAATATTTCGAGGATCAGGTTTCACGTATTCTATCCAGTAGTCATCCTCGTGGCGGAGGTTTTCCCGCTGAAGCGGATTTGGATAAAATCAACAGCAAACGCTCGCTTGATATTTTTCACGAACGCTTTGCCAATGCCGGTGATTTTACCTTTATCTTCGTGGGCTCATTCGATATAGAAAAGATAAAACCACTGATAGAAACCTATATTGCTAGTTTACCCGCTACTGCGGACCGGGAAAAGTCTAAAGACTTAGGCATTCGTCCTCCTAAAGGTAATGTTGAAAAAAGCGTCTATAAAGGTTCCGACCAGAAAAGTGCAGTAAATCTGAGCTTTACAGGAGCTGTTAAATATGATCCGAAAGACGATTATTTGCTCAATTCATTGAACGATGTATTGACAATTAAATTTATGGAATCCTTGAGAGAGAAAAAAAGTGGTGTATATGGTGTTCGTTCCAATGGTAGAATCGCTAAATATCCTTATGAAAACTATGTGGAACAGGTCACATTTCAATGTGCCCCCGAGAATGTAGACAGCTTAATTAAAACGGCATTGGTGGAAATTGATAAGGTAAAGAGAAACGGAGTCGACGTCAAAGACCTGAACAAGGTGAAAGAGACACAAAAACGCGAGCTGGAAGTTAATCTGAAAAATAATTTATATTGGATTAATGAGTTGGCAAAAAGCGTAGTTTACGACATCAAAATTAGTGATGGGAAAGAGGAATTGCAACAAATAGAGAAGTTGTCTTCGAAAGAATTGCAGCAAACTGCAAAAAAATATTTCGGAACTAACTTTACACGCGTTGTGCTTTATCCTGAAAGCAGAAAATAATAGTTAAAAAAATCATCAAAAAACAAATACGTAAGTAAACGATCATTTATTGTCTTTTACTTACGTATTGCATATGATGAAATATTATGCGGATATGAAAAGATAGGAAAGTAAGATGTCCGACGGCTATTTAACATAAATTGCTAACTTATAAGTAGGGATATTAGAATTTACTATCTATCTTTGCAGCCGGAAAAGATGAAGCGCATAATTTATGTTTGTGCGTTCATTGGTGTATTGATTAATTTAATGTATCGTAAGTTCTTGATTTGAAATGAATAAGGAATGATCGATCGTGTGCTTGAATACCACGTAAAAAACAAGAAAAATGAAAAGTAAAGTATCCGTTTCGTTTATGCTCATGGGCATATTATTTTGTATGTGTCTGGTTCTTTCCAATATTCTGGCTGTGAAACAATTTGAAATCTTTGGTTTTCCTTCTACAGCAGGATTGATTATTTTCCCTATTTCTTATGTGATCAACGATTGTATTGCCGAAGTCTGGGGTTTTCGTAAAGCCCGGCTCATTATCTGGGTTGCCTTTGCCATCAACTTTCTGGCGATAGCTTTGTTTCAGATCTCAGTGGCACTTCCGCCTGCTTCCCATTGGATGATGCAGGATGCTTACTCTACTGTACTTGCGCAAACACCTCGTATCGCTGTTGCTAGTTTGCTGGCTTTCCTTGTAGGATCCTTCCTCAATGCATATGTAATGAGCAGGATGAAAATATTTCATAAAGGGAAAAAGTTTGGCCAACGGGCCATTGCTTCCACTATTGTGGGAGAACTGGCCGATACTTTTATTTTTACCACGATTGCTTTCCTTTTTGTAATACCTACCAGTGTGGTGTTTCAGATTATTTTGGTGGAAACGGTATCTAAAACATTATTTGAAATATTGGTTCTTCCCATTACCCGCAGGGTGGTGAACTATGTGAAACGTACCGAAGGAACGGACATCTATGATGATTCTATTTCGTATAATGTACTTAAAATAAAAGATATTTAATGGAAATGAATAATGACGCAGCCCTTGTCTTGTTTAGCGGCGGACAAGATTCTACCACTTGTCTCTTTTGGGCAAAGAAACATTTTAAAACGGTTTATGCACTTAGTTTCCTTTATGGACAGAAGCATCAGAAGGAAGTGGAAATAGCACGTGCCATTGCTCAGAAAGCAGGAGTGGAGTTCCACTTGATGGACGCTTCTTTTATCAGTAAACTGGGGAGCAACTCGTTAACGGATAGTTCTCTTGTAATGGATCAAGAGAAGCCTGCCGATTCTTTTCCAAACACATTTGTTCCGGGAAGGAATCTGTTCTTTCTCAGCATTGCGGCTGTGTTTGCACGGGAGCGTGGAGTGCGCCATCTCATTACCGGTGTGTCGCAGACAGACTTTAGCGGTTATCCCGATTGTCGCGATTCTTTTATTAAATCATTGAACGTGACGTTAAATCTGGCTATGGATGAGCAGTTTGTGATTCATACTCCTTTGATGTGGATTGATAAAACAGAAACATGGGCTTTGGCGGATCGCTTGGGTGTATTTGACTTGGTGCGTAATTAAACTTTAACCTGTTACAATGGCATTCCTGCTGATGGTTGTGGACATTGTCCCGCTTGTAAATTGAGGAATCATGGTCTGCAGGAGTACTTGAAAAGTAAATCGAAAATCAAAGAATAGCATAAAATAGCGAACAGATGACAGAATTAAAAGAACAACTTTCTCTTCTTGGACGAAAGACTGAATATAAAAATGATTATGCTCCCGAGGTACTCGAAGCTTTTGATAATAAACACCCCGAAAATGATTACTGGGTACGCTTTAATTGTCCCGAGTTTACCAGTTTGTGTCCCATCACCGGGCAGCCGGATTTTGCTGAAATTAGGATATCATACATCCCCAATATAAAAATGGTGGAGAGCAAAAGCTTGAAATTATATTTGTTCAGCTTTCGTAATCACGGAGCTTTCCATGAAGACTGTGTCAATATTATTATGAAAGATCTGATTCGGTTGATGGATCCTAAGTTTATTGAGGTAACAGGAATCTTTACTCCCCGTGGAGGAATTTCTATTTATCCCTATTGTAACTATGGTCGTCCCGACACCAAATATAAAGAGATAGCGGACTATCGATTGATGAATCGCTGAAAACCATTCTTTAATAAATAAAAACCATTCATCAATGGTTTTTATTTATTAAAGAATGATTTTTACAACAGCTTCTATGTAAATATCCGAGGAATGGAATAGAGCAGATCAGGAAAGTTCTAATCCAAAAGCGTCTCTTAATTTCATCAGATCAGGATTCTTTTGCGCCATCATTTGAAAGCGCTCCACTCGGCCATATGCCCGTGTTGTTTCCTGAGCTTCACTGACGCGGATAGTCATGGTAATCTTATTATTGTGAAGCTGTGAACGTAGATAATTCTGGATTTGAGGAATCATGACTGTGATATCTTTTGCCACCATCTCATTCTCCACCACCATTTCAAAAGTAGTCTCAGATAGTAATTTAGCAGGTGAATTTTTCATTCGCATCATGATGCCTTTTTGCTCGGCAGTTAAGGAATTGGCAAATTCCATCCAATAATGATTCAGATCATTTTCATTAAAGGGATGATTTTCCTCTATCTTATCAGTGGAGTGGCTCTGTGTAGACTGATTATTCTGTTTTTCCTCTGTGTGTTGAAAAGGGTGCTTTATGGATACTCCCAAGCTCCCGGCTTTCATTACCGGTATCTTCTTTTCTCCCTTTATATGAAGTACGGGACTTTGGTGAGCAACAGGAGGAACCACTTGTTCTTTATGTGCTACCGGTGTAGCAGTTGATTGCTGAACCGGAGCATTTTGCTGCTGAGTGAGTT
>JAATGU010000041.1 GCA_015654535.1 Bacteroidales bacterium | reverse complement strand
TAGAAAATTAAGAATTACACTGATAGTAATTTGTTGTATTTTCTTGTTTATTGCATATCCTTGTCTTTATTTCATAAACGAAATAAATTTATTATCTTTTGTACTAGGAATAATTCCACATATTCTTATCATATTGCTACAAATAAAATTAAGTAAGTGATTATTATATCAATATATTCACTTGCTAAAGCCTGCGATGAGAATTATTGAATATCAACTTTAAGTTGTGCCTATGATGATTTTTAACTTACTTATTCTAAAATAGTAAAAATCAAAATAGGCACAACTCTTTTCCGGATAATTATTTATAACTTTAATTTAGCCGCGGACTTTAGTTCACAATAAGCTTATACCCGATTCCACGGATATTAATGATGCGAATCCGTTCATCCTTAGCGAACTTATGACGAAGTTTGGTAATAAACACTTGCAAGCTTCGGGAATTAAAGAAGCTATCATCCCCCCAGAGCTCGAGCAATAACGTTTGAGTGCTCACTATCTGATTCCGATTCTCACAGAGTCGCTTTACAATCTCCGATTCACGATGCGAGAGTTCGATGAACGAACCGGAATAAGATAGTCTCTGGGTGGTGGGGTTGAACGTATACTGACCAATCTCAAAGGAAGTATGTTTGTTCTCCTCTACAAAAGCTCTGTTTACCAGCGACTTTATACGAACGATCAACTCCTGCATACCGAAAGGTTTCTTTAAGTAATCATTGGCTCCCAACTCAAAACCTTCTACCACATCATTGATGGTGGAGCGAGCGGTGAGGAAAAGAACAGGAGTAGATTTGTCACTCTGGCGGATACGTCTCACCATCTCAAAGCCATCCATCTTAGGCATCATCACATCGGCCACCAACACATCGGGATGAAGTTGCAGGAAGAGCCGCAATCCTTCTTCCCCGTCTTTGGCCGTGGTGATGGAGAAATCCCTTTCCTCGAGCGTATCTTTAATAATCATGGAGAGGGTTTGTTCATCCTCAACCAATAAAACCTTTATGTTACTATTCTTTTCCATCTTGCGGTAGTTTAAATGTGAACGTTGATCCTTTGCCTACCGAGCTTCTCACAGAGATCTCCCCTCCCATCTTGTCGGTTAAAGTCTTTACATAGAAAAGTCCTAAACCAAAACCTTTCACGTTGTGAAGGTTCCCGGTGGGCACTCTATAGAACTTATCGAAGATGCGAGGTTGCTTTTCGGGTGCTATCCCTATCCCTTTGTCGGATACCTCAATCACCAGTTCATTGTTCTCTTTACGAATGCTAATGGATACATCGGCTTCGTTAGGAGAATACTTCACGGCGTTATCTAATAAATTGCTTAATATGTTATACAGATGCACCCGATCCGCTTTGGCCACGATCTCTTCCGGTTCCATTGAAAGTAGAAAGTTGACGGGCTTATCCGCTTTGATTTTGTGTTGCTCTATCAAGTTGGTCAGTAGCTCTTTCATACAGAGCTCTTCAGGATTGAGGCGAAACGTTTTTCGTTGTTCCATGCTCATGGAAAGAATCTGCTCACAAGTCCGCTGAGTCTTTGCAATTGCTCGAGGCAGATATGCAGATACTTCTCCCGCTTATCTTTATTTTCTATCAGATTAAAGTTGAGCAACGCGTCTGTGGCGGCATAGGTTATCGCTATCGGAGTTTTTAGCTCGTGAGTAATGTTACTGGTAAAGTCGGACTTCATCTCATCCAACGTTTTTTGTTTAAGGATGGTTCGGATAAGAAACCAGAAAGAAATGGATAAAATAACCAGTATAACGAATGAAGTCAGCAGTATACCGGTCATTTGCTTTAAGATCAGCCCATTTGTCGGCTCGGTATAGACATGATAAGCATGTTCACCCAAGACATCGTACTTCAATTCATGCCTGTTTAACTTGGTCGTATCAACGGAAGAAGGCAAAGAAGAAACCATGATCTGATGCTTCTTAGTATTTACAATCTGTGTGTAATGCTTTATATTGAGGTTATACTTTTTTAGTTCACAATTCATGATACTATCAAATGCCCTGATATTTATACCGAGTGCATTTATATCTATAGCCGAGTGTAGCGCTTGCTGCATTTGCTTCAGCATGGTTTCTATTGAGTTATAATCCTTCCCTACAATTACTGTGTCATCTACTATTCTTTTATCCTGAATAATCTGTTCACTTTTGTCGATGACACTATCTTTCTGGATTGTTTTTTCTATGACTATGTGATTGGTCTTTTTAGCATTATCTTTTTTAAATGAAGTAGAGAAAGAAACTTCCCCATGTACGTTTGATTTAACACCTACCTCGCGGCTTTTTTTTAATATTTTGCTCAATTCATCCGCACGATCAAATAGCTCTATATGATCCGCATTTTTGATGGCATTATCAATATTGTTCTCCATTTGCTTACTGGCGGAGTGATAAAAGCTTTCCAGCCAATAAGCCTGATAGATAAATACTCCTGTCAGTGATAGGACAATGAGTAGCGCGATTACTTTAAAGGGTAGTTTCATGGATACAAAAATAAGTATAAAGCAGATAAAACCTTCATTTTGATAAGACTAAATAACACTATATAATCAGATGATAACACAACTATTTATTCTTTTTGCAGAACTTTGCCGCATAAATATAATTAAACTTATTATGAAAAGATTCTTCATGATTGCTATTCTTTGGAATATCACTTTATTGGTGGCGGGGCAGACTAAAGATTCCACTACGGTTTCGATGGATAGCATCCTGCATGAACTGCCGGAAGTGATGGTGAAAGGGGAACGCCCGATAGTAAAAGCGGTACAAGGTAAATTAGTTTATGATCTCTCTCGGTTGGTAAGCAATCTACCGGTGGACAATGCTTTCGATGCGATTAAAGAACTTCCCGGAGTGACGGATCAGCAAGGTACATTGACCTTGGCCGGATCTGGTGTGAATGTGGTTATCAATGGAAAGGTGAGCACCATGAGCATAGAGCAACTCTATTCTTTGCTGAAAACAATTCCTGTGTCCCGCATTGAGAGCGCGGAAGTGATGTATGCCGCTCCGGCCCGTTACAATGTACGTGGCCCGATGATTAATTTGGTTTTGAAATCAACTCAAAGCGAGTCTGCTTCCCTCATGGGGGAACTTTATTCGGCCTGGGAACAGAAATATTATGAAAACTTCACAGAACGGGGCAGTCTGCTGTTTTCTTCCAAGAATTTATCAGCGGATTTACTTTATTCATATAACAAAGGGCGGGAATATTCGGAACGTGATACTCAGGAACGGCATTTACTCAATGGCACTCTTTATGATTTGAATCAGTATGCATTGGGTCACTCACGGGACGAAGGTAATGATGTGCGTTTGGGAGTGGATTATCATCTCTCTAAAGAAGATGTAATTAGTATGGTTTATAATACTCAACTATCCAACGCCAAGTATACTAACAGAACCACAGGATCGGAAAATACGAATGTAGATAAGCAGGATGATAGTCAGCTACATAATTTGAAGATCGATTATCAATCTTCTTTCGGGATGAAAGCGGGAACGGACTTTACATATTACGAGGCTCCCAGTTCCCAACTCTTTCATGGTGAGATGAATAATACAACGAACCACTTCTTATCTAAAGATCAGCAACGTATTAACAAATGGGTGTTTTACTTGAATGAGACGCATAAGTTGCCTCACAATTGGGGAATCAATTATGGCATGCAATACACCACTTCCACCGATCATAGTTTTCAGAAGTATTATGACGATGCCACAGGGGAATATCTTCCGGATAACTCAATGATCAGTCGCCATAGGGAGCATACCTTCAACGGTTTTGCCGGCTTTGATAAAAGTTTTGGAGATAAACTTTCCATGGATGCTTCTCTTGCCGCCGAGCATTACAAGACGGATGTGTGGAATGAATGGACCTTCTATCCTACCTTGAATGTGACGTACACTCCCAAGGCAGGTCATGTATTTCAACTGGCTTTTTCCAGTGATAAGCAATACCCTTCTTATTGGAGCACGAACAACACCACCAGTTACTCCAGCAGTTATATTGAGATTCAAGGCAATCCGTTGTTGAAGCCTTCACGGGAATATCAGTCCAGTCTGACATACATTCTAAAGAGTAAGTACCTTTTGACGGCTTTCTTCGATTATGTCCCCGATTATTTTACTCAGGTTCCGTATCAATCGCCAGAAAGATTGGTACTGATTTATAAGTTTCATAATTTCAACTATCAGCGGCAAGCCGGACTTCAGACTGTAATTCCATTTAAAGTAAAAGACCGTCTTAATTCCAGCATTACTTTAGTAGGTTATTACAAACGTGAGAAGGACAGCAATTTCTATGATATTCCTTTTGATCGTGATGCTTATTCCTTTATAGCGAGCATGGATAATACACTGATACTTTCCACCCAACCGGATTTGAAGTTCACACTAACCGGATTCTATCAGAATGGTACTATCCAGGGCATTTATGATTTGAGCCGCTCGTACAACATCAACACCGCGTTGAAGTGGACGTTTGATAAACAAAGGGCACAGCTCACTTTGAAAGGGGACGATTTGTTTAATACCGATAACATAAAGACAACGGTTGACTATGTCAGTCAGAATAGTAGGATGACAATACTGACCAACAATCGCGCGTTCACTCTTTCTTTCACCTATAAGTTTGGTAATTACAAGGAAAAAGAACGAAAAGGAGTCGATACTTCCCGATTCTCAAAATAAGGAATGAACCTCCTTTGATCGTTTCTTAGTCTTTACATCACTTCTTTAACCGAAGCTCGTAAAGATCATTCCTTCTGTCTTTTAGATTCCTTACGCTACCATACGTATGCAAACCATTGAGCAGATTAAGATCCACATCGGACACCAGAATCATTTCGGTGTTTGGTGTGGCTTCTGCACATTTTCCATCCGTGGGGAAGGCAAAGTCGCAGGGAGTGAACACGCCCGACTGAGCATATTGTATATCCATGTTGTGCACTCTTGGCAGATTGCCCACACTTCCGGCTATCACTACAAAACATTCATTCTCTATGGCCCTTGCCTGTGCACAGATCCGCACGCGGGAATAGCCGTTTTGCGTGTCGGTAAGGAAAGGAACAAAGAGTATCTGCATGCCTTGATCCGCCATGATACGGGAGAGTTCGGGGTATTCCACATCATAACAAATCAGGATACCTATTTTGGCGCAGTCCGTATCAAAGGTCTTAATGATTCTACCGCCCGAAAGCCCCCAGCTCTTGATCTCATCCGGAGTAACGTGTATCTTTTCGTACGTATCATAACTTCCGTCTCTGCGGCAAAGGAAGCCTACATTGTACAAATCGTCACCACGAAGTTGGGGCATACTGCCGGTGATGATGTTGATATTGTAACTGATGGCCAGGTTGATAAAGCGTTTACGTATCTCGTTCGTATATTGGGCGAGCTGACGAATGGCTTCGGATTCCCCTAAATGATTGAACTTTGCCATCAACGGCGCATTGAAATATTCGGGAAAAAGGATGAAGTCACTTTTATAGTCGGACACCGCGTCCACGAAAAACTCTACTTGTTCAAAGACATCGTCAATGGTGTTATAACTACGCATCTGCCATTGCACCAGTCCTACTCTTACGATGGTTTTCTGAGGAATAAACTCTTGTGTGGGAGGCTGATAGTAAATGTTATCCCATTGCAAGAGACAAGCGAAATGCTTGGATTCCTCATCATTGGGAAGATAATTGGTCATCACCTTCCGCACATGGAAATCATTGGATAACTGAAAAGTCAGCACAGGATCGAAGATCTCTTTTTTACGTACCTTCTGAATATACTCTTTGGGTCGTATATCTTCGGCATAGAGATGGTAATTGGGGATTCTTCCACCAAACATGATCGCCTTGAGATTGAGGCTTTCACAGATCTCTTTACGGTAATCATACATCCTTCTGGCCAGACGGAGTCCACGGTATTCAGGATGGATAAAGACTTCTATGCCGTAGAGAATATTTCCCTTCGGGTTATGCGTGTCAAAGGTTTCTTGTCCGGTGACGGAAGCATAGGTGTGGTCATACTTCACCTTCTCGTAATCCACGATGATGGAAAGGGCACAGCCCACAATCTTATTGTCCACCACTGCCACGATCTGCCCTTCGGGAAAGATGCTGATAAGTTTTTCAATCTGTTTGTGCGTCCAGAATACATCGCTCCCATCGGTATAGGTTCGGGTGAAAGATTGAGAAAGCTGGGCATAGTCATCCAGTTGCAGCGAACGGATCTTTACCTTATTTATTTTGTGCATTGGTTCCATAAATGATACAATTGATTCATTAGTACAGAGCAAAGGTAACGGTAAAGATTTATATTCCCAACGGAATGTCCAATAAATACCAAACAATAAAGAATGCGGTCCATGCCAAGAGGATGTACAGCGAGTATCGCCAGGTATACTTAAACAGGGAAGCATAGGTGGCTTGTTTGTTATATTGCTGCATATAGGCCAGTATCAAGGGCATATAGAACAGGAAAGGGGTGATAGCGTTAGTGGCACTGTCTCCTATGCGGAAAGCGCATTGGGTTAAATCGGGAGTAATGCCCATGGCGGCAAACATGGGAACAAAGATAAAGGCCATAAATGCCCACTTGGCGGTGGCGGATACCATAATCAGGTTGATCACCGTGGTAAAGAGGATGAACAGAAGCAAGGTGACAAAACTATTGGTATGGATGGAAGTAAGAAGATTGGCTCCCAAGATGGCTAAGCATTTGTCGAGATGGGAATACTCAAAGCAGGCAAACATCTGCGCGGCGAAGAAGGCGATGACAAAATAGACGCTGAGCAGTTGCATGGGTTGGGACAATCCTTTGATTACATCGGAATCGGTACGATAACGTCCCGAGGCAAAGCCATAGATGGCTCCCATTAATCCGAAAGCGAAGGAGATGAGGAAAAGGACTCCAAAGATGAAAGGGGAACGGGTGAGGCTTCCGGTGATTCCCCGCAGGATTCCCCACGGTGAAAAGGTGGCAAATGCGATAATCAGGGCGTAAACTACTCCGGTGAGCAGGGCGATGATGAGGGCGCGTTGTTCTTTCCGGGTAAGGGATTTGTAATTGCCGTAAGGGGCGCTTCCGGTATAGTTGCCCAGGGCGGGAAGCAGATTTTTACGGGTGATATAATAGATTACGGCGGCAATAACAAACGTGGAGGCAAACATGAAGTAGTAATTGGAGAAGGGCCCCACGTTTCCCCGATAGAAACTCATGGTGGCGGCGGCTTCCTGCGTGTAGCGGGCAAGAAGCGGATCGAGTGTGCTCAGCACAACATTGGCGCTAAAGCCGCAGGCCACGGATACATAGGCGGTGACCACTCCTGCCACGGGATGTAGCGAAACCGACTGGAAGAGGGTGGCCGCGATGGGGATAAGGACGATGTATCCGGCGTCTCCCACCACATTGGAAAGGATACCGAGGAAGATAACCAAGAGAATGACCACTCGCTCACTGGTGTTCTTCTTGATGCTTTGGCGGATGCAGGCTCCGATGAAGCCCGAATGTTCTGCCACGCCCATACCGAACATGGCTACCATCACCATGCCTAACGGGGCAAATCCGGTGAAGTTTGTCACCACGTGTCTTAGTAGCCAGCGAATGCCTTCGGCACCCAGCAGACTTTGCACACGGATGGCTTCGCCCGTTTGGGGATGTATAACGCGAAGGCCGTATATATCAAATATCCACGATAGTAAGATCACTGTTCCGGTGAGCAGTAAAAACATCGTGGCGGGGTGAGGCATTCTCCACTTATTCTTCATCTGTTTCAAGATTATCAAGGTCGATGATACGAAGCTCGAGCGCGCGGACAACCAGTCGGGTAGCATTTACCCCACTTCGTTCGCCGGCTGTGAACAGACGATTAACCAGATCATTCTGACGCTTTTCCAAAGACTTTACGCCAAAGGGCATTCCTTTGAGATTGGCAATCATATCTTTGGTATATCCAAGGGCGAGATGGCGGAGGAATCGCTCATCGTATTCATCAATATCATAGTCTATCACGGCTTCCTGACGGCGGGCATCGTTAGTGACCGATCTTTTGAAGCGATCTACAATTTTTTCGAGGATGGGATAGTTGAACACCAGCTTCTTGCCATCCATCACTGCCTGCACGTCCGTCTTAGTGAGCAGTTCGCCCGTCTTGAGGATTATTCCATCCGCCCCTGCGTTCAGCACATCCACCCAAAGCTTTTCGTTGAGAACTTCTCCGGTGAATATAAGTACACGCACCTCTTTATATTTCTTACGGATGTTCTTACAAATATCCACTCCAATAGTGGTGGAACCTCCCAAGCCTAAATCGAGCAACACAAGGTCGGGCACCTGCGCTTCTATCAGGGGCCAGAACTCTTTCTCGGTCATAGCCGTGCCAATCACTTCGGCATTGGGAATTTCGTGACGAAATATTTCTTCTGTTCCCTTTAGCTCCAATTTCACATCTTCTACGATGATCACTTTAAATTTCTTCTCTTCCATTCTTCTTTCTTCCTATATTTAGTCTAATTATTCCATATATATTTAAAAAACGGCCTACAGCTAAATAGTAAAAGGTGTACAGCTAAGTGCATTTATCCCTACACTATATTTTATATTGCCTTACTCTTTATCCAAAAGGCCTTTATTCATCTTTGCTAAAGAGACTTGTCTTCTTGGCAAAGTGAAGTAAACAGTGAAGCCTCCATCCACGGCTGGCTCAGCATTGATGCGGCATCCCCGCTGTCCGGCAAACTCATCATGATCGCGGATAATCTGTTTGCAGATTAAATATTCCGTTCCTTTGAGCTGCCCCTCCTCGGAAGCCGTCATGCGGGCAAGGTCGGGATAGAAAAGCTGGTTGAGCTCTTCCACTGTTTTATCCCTTCTGTGGTCGGTAAACAAGAAACGGACATATTCTCCATCCGCTTTGGTCTGGAGCAACACCTCCCCTTCCCCGGGGTAGGACAAGCACTCCTCAATGAGGTTCTCCAAAAGAAAACGCAATTGAATAGCGTCGCCGGTCACCTTTAGTCCGCAGGCTTCCGTGCCAAAAGTAATCGCATTCGGGATACGTTTGCTCATTTTCCGGAAATACTTTTGCGCATGAACCAATAATTCGTCCACCTCCACCGTTCCCCTACGGAAAGTCACCTCTTCCAACTGCCTCGCGGCACAGGAACTCAGGATGCTAAAGATTCCTTTATAGTACTCTATTAACTCGCTGATGGTCTCCACATTTTCTTTTTCCTCTTCGGGAGTGAGCGGTTGCTTGGCCAGTTTATCGATGATTTGCTTTATCTTGTTGGGATAATACGTGGTCTCATGCTTGATGGTGGAAAGGCAATTGTCCAACACCATATTCTGCACATGGAGCAGACTGTCTTCCCACGAAGCCCTCAGGGTGTCCTCTTCCGCCGACTCTATATCCCGGTATTTTGTAGCCAGTTTCACTACCGCGTTGAACACCACAATGGCCACGTAGTTGGTGATTAGTTCTATGAGCAACCGGTCATTCTCCTGCTCACTTCCTTGCTGACGCAGAAACGCAAGCACACCCACACACCGATGCGTCTCGCCTACCTCCACCATCAAGGGAAGTGCCTGAACGGAAATATCAATCCGGTCATTGCCATACACGGGAATGTTGGTCAGCTTTCCTTCCGTATATTCCTGAGAATCAAAACAACGCTGCATCACTTCAATCAGCGTTTCATGTTCTTCCTGACTCTCTGCCGAACTATCGTTCCACTCTGCCTGATGAGGATTGTAGGCAAACTGGAGTTGATGGCTGTCCTCACTGTACACGCCAATGCTCAGCATGTCGATGGTCAGCAACTCGTTGATCCCCTCAAAGCAATTGTCCACAATATGCCGGGGGATATCTTTGAGGGTGAGCGAAGAGGCCAGCACCTGCTTATTAATCTCCAGCACTTGTTCCAGATTCCACCGGTTGGCCAACCGCTTACGGATGTAGAGCATATAATAGCCGACTAAAAAGATGAGCAAGAGTAGCACACACAGAATAACGGCCACTACCTTATTATTGGTGGAATGTTCCAGATTACGACAATATTCCTCCAACGAATAGTCTTCGCTCACCAGTTTGTAAAGGCGGGAATAAGCGGTATTATTATATTGATAGTCGTCCCATTGCCTGAGTGCCAGAAAAGCCACCGCGGCCTCGTTACGGATATCGAGTATCACATAGTAATCAGAGTCAAACAGTCCGTTCCACCAGTATATTTCCGCGGAGGTTCCGTGCCCTCTGAGCGTCATAAGATAGCGGTGATAACGGCCACTCTCCATGTAGTGACGATTGAGCCGTGAAATGGCTGAGTCGGCATACTGCAAAGCCAACGGATAATTCTCTATCACGTTGCAATAATACGCGGTGTCTGCAAAGAGAGAAGCTTCATTGAGCAAGCCATTATACTTTTTATCCGGTTTCACCGTGGTGGAATCCGAACGGACATAACTCTTCTTCACGGGCCTGCTTCGTTTATCACAGGAGGTAACCCCTGCGGTGAGGAGAAGGCAGAGGAGTATTCCCAGCGTTTTACGAATCCCCGTCGGCAGGCGGAAATAGAAGCGACTGCCTTTGCCCGGGGTGCTCTCTATGCTGAACCGGCACACCTTGAACACTTCGTTGGTCTTTCTATATTTCTCTATGATTACCTTGCAGTTCATCAATCCGAATCCACTGCCTTTGCTCTTCAACAGCTCCTCCTTATCGTCCGCTTCCATCCCTATCCGGCTGGAGTCGTAGACTTTTTCACCCAAGATCCGTTCCACATCCTCGGGAGACATTCCTCTACCCGTGTCGGTTACAGAGATCTCCACGTAATCTTCCTCCGCCTGAGCTTGTACACGGATGTCTCCACCTTCGGGCGTATATTTCCTCGCATTCTCGGTCAAGGTGTTAATCATGAACATTGTCAGTGCTTTGTCCGCTTTCACGGTGGCATTCACCGGCTCCACCTCAAATGTCTGGTGTTTCATCTCAAAAGTCTTCCTTCCCTTGGCCAGGACTTCAAACAGCTCATTCAGTTCAAAGTTCTCAATGTTGAGGTTTAGCGAGCCTTGCTTCATCTTGATCCACAAAGAGAGAATATCGTTATACTCATTGATTTTACTAACCAACTCATCCACATACTGATATTTCTCGTATTTGATGGTCTCGTTGTTTAGAAAACCTTTATCGGTGAGCTTATGCACTTCATTTATAATGCGGTGCATGTAGGGCGTGATGCCGTAGACAATGGCCATGCAAGCCTTCTTTATAAGATTCTGGCGTTTATTGTCGGAGATATGCTGCTCGTAGACATAGCGTTGCTTCTCCAGCCGGATACGTTCATCGCCTAAGGAAATAAAGGTCAGGCCGTTGCCCAGCGTCCAGGCAATGTAGGGAGCAATGACGTTCATCAATGCCTTTTCATCCTTGTTCATCCGGTGATGGGCATAGAGCTCTATCACGCCCACGGGATTCTCTTCCTCGGGCAGGTAAAGATTAAAGGAAGACTTGATCAACTTCTCTTCAACAGGTTCACTCTCAGTATTTTCCTCTTCCTCAATAGAAGGGTACACAAATTCCTTGGATGTTTTATCAAAGATTCCTATCCGCAATGAATGCGCACGGAAGAGTTGTTTTAAGTCCGCTTGGATAGCCGTGCCCACGGCGGAGATTATTTCATCCGTGCTTCCCACGTCCACGGGGATGGAAGCCGTGATTCGCTGGCACACTTCGAGCGTGGCCCGCAGTCGCTTGGTATGTTTCCGGTTACGTAACTTGGAACGGGAATTTAAAATCCAGAAAAGGATGATGAGCAAAAAAATTCCCGAGAACACGAAAGCAGACAGCACATTGAGTTGATGATCTTCTTTCTCCAACTCCTGCGAACGGCTTTCCAGTTCCTTGTCCTGACGGGTGAAGTCGAGTATATCCAAATAAATATTCCGGTTATAATTAGACGGCACTTTCATCCCTAATCCGGCATACGTCACGCTCAATTGCTCGCGGATACGGGCAATCCACTCCGGCACCGTCTTTATATTCTCTTTGGCAATCCAGCCAAGTTCGGTATAAATGGTATCCTGGTCGGAGAATGGTTTTAGCTGATCCGCCGTGTTCTTCCCATTCTTATAATAAAGCTTATGGTGAAGGTTCACACAATCCAGCGCCTTGCCGAGAGAGTCCAGCGCCTGGTTATAATGCCCGTGGATGTTATAATACTTTCCGATAGAAACATACGCTCCGGCAATCTGGTAAATGTCTTTGTACTCTTTAAATTGTTGAAGGGCCGTACGGGCAAGATTGAGTGCCAACAAGGTATCCGGAGCCGAGACTTCCTCACGCTGAAAGTGATAGAAGACATTGAGCGTTTGCAACGCTATGGGACGGTTACGGTAGATTTGCGTAAAGATGTCTTGATTGTTAAGTAACGAGGCGATTCCCTGAAGGCTATTTGCCTCAAAATAGATGTACCTGTTCCTACTCTGCGACCAGCATTTAAACAATTCATCAAATTCATCCACGTTCTTCTGCTCGGCATCACTCTTGTCAAACAGTTCGGCAGAGCCTTTGATATAGTCATAATATAAAGTCTGCGCGGTATCTCCCATCAAGTCGGCATCCTGAATCTGATTGATCGAAAGGATGGCTTCCTCCTCCTGTTGCAAATAATACGAATAAATGGCCGAGACAATGAAGAACTCCGTGCGGGCATAGTTCAGGCGGTTTCTTTCGTGTAGATCCACAAAGACCGACTGATCTTCATCAATGCGTTTCATCCGGCGGACAGCACTGTTCCGGCAGTCATAATACTCCTTGTTCATCGAAGTCCGCTGATAAATCTTCATTAACCCAATATCGGCAATAACCAGTTCAAGTTCATTCTGAGTGAGATCATGCACCTCTTTATAATAACGCTCCGCCCTGTCAAAGTCCATCCGCATGAATGCACAAAAGCCCAGATTGTTGCAAGCTTCCGCCTTGCCCTGATCATAAGAATCGGCTTTGCGATAAGCCTGATACGCTTCCTGATAGGAAGAATCGAGATACTTATACCGTAAGTCATATGAGCGTTGATTGAGCGAATCCAGCAAACGGACTTCCTGCGCGGAAGGGGTTCCCACACACGAAAAAACCACTGAAAGCATCAATAATGCAGAGATCAAAAAGAGTATGTGGCGAAGCTTTTTCATTCAACGATCCTATTTTTGACAAATATAATTAGTTTTAAAGTAATATTTAGCCGATATTTGCATTAAATGCAAGTTAAATGTTATGAAACACCTGATATTTTCCCCGCAAATGAAGTTGGCCGACCTATTGCTGGCCAATTATAAGCTATTACTCGTGCTCAATCGTTTCGACATCCATCTGGGATTTGGCGAGAAAAGTGTAGAAGAAGTTTGTACCAAGTACGGCATCTCCACCCCCCTTTTCCTCTTGGTGTGCAATGTCTATACCTTTACCGACTATCTGCCTCAAACGGATGAGCTAAAGGCTTTTACGATTGAGAAACTAATCCTGTATCTGCAGAACTCCCATTACTATTACCGCAAACAATGTTTGCCCGGCATCAGTAAGGAGTTGCAAATGATTGTGAACAGGCTGAATACCAAACCGGCCCTCATTCTGCAACGTTTCTATGATGATTATCAAAAAGAAGTGCTCAAGCATTTTGATTACGAGGAAAACATCGTTTTTCCTTATGCTTCTTCCATTTCCAAGGGAGAGTTTAAAAAAGCCTACAGCATCAGTCAGTTCCAAAAACATCATAGCAACATTGAGGAAAAAATTAACGATCTGAAGAATATCATCATTAAATATCTTCCCGACACAGGTATTCCCGATGAACTGAATGCCTTGTTGTTTGATCTCTTTGAGCTGGAAGATGATTTTAGCAAACACACAGTGATAGAAGATAAGATTCTTGTTTCGCTGGTTTTAGAACTGGAACGGGCAAAATAATGGAAAGCAAAAAGAAATATAAGCTGGTTATCATTGAGCCTTCTACCATCGTGACGTTAGGTTTGAAGGAAATTATTACCTCACATCCTGAATTTGAGATTACAGGATGCTATGTGGATTTTACCCATTTCATTGAACGGGTAAATACCATCAAAGCTGATATTATAGTAGTAAACCCTACCCTGTTCAGTTATACGAAGCGAATGAATGTAAAGCCTCTTTTTGCTGTTCTTCCCGAGGCTTTACTGATAGCTATCATCTATAGTTACATTGATAGTGATGTATTGAAGCAATATCACGGAGCCATCCAGATCAATGATGATAGCATCTCAGTGAGCAATAAATTAAAGCAAGCAATAAAGAATCATCAGGAAAATTTGTATCCGAGTGACGGGAATGAACTGTCAGAACGTGAACAAGAAATTCTAACCTCTGTGGCACGGGGAATGACTAATAAAGAGATAGCCGATCAACATAGCATTTCCATTCATACAGTTATCTCTCATCGAAAAAATATTTCCCGGAAAACGGGTATCAAAACAGTCTCCGGACTGACAGTTTATGCACTTCTAAATAACATGATTGACCAGTCTGATATGGAATAATCGGATTATATCCCTATAAGTAGGGATATAATCCGATTAAAATACCATTTATGTGGGATTGCGCAATGGTGGAAAACCCTTTATCTTTGCATTATTAATTTTAATTAGTTATTAGTCATATTATTACGTAGCCACAATTTAAGTAAAAATGATACTCTCTCACCGAAGTGATTCGTTGAGAGAGTTTGTCTTTTAGGTCATTGCTTTCTTTATTTCGCTTATTTCCACCAGTTTATTGACAATGGCATAAATAGTAAGCCCGGCCGGACTATGTATCTGTAGTTTCTTTGCGATGTTTCTGCGGTGAGTAATCACGGTATGTATGGAGAGAAAGAGAGATTCAGCGATTTGCTTATTCGTCATGCCCTTCACTACGCAGACCATCACCTCTTTTTCACGAACACTCAGCATCTCATGTTCTTCTCCTTCTTCTTCTGTTTTCTCTTCTTTTTGAGGAATGTTTTGCAGTTGATTAATCATGTTATAGAGTGTTTCCGCGTTATCATAAATGGAAAGAGCGCCGTCATATTTGCAAAGTAAAGTTTTGTCCATAAAGGAACAGACGAGTGATACAAATTTCATATTCACGGGTACCTCTTCCTTAAACTTAACAAGGTCAAAATATCCGCCAAAGGTGGGATTGATAATCAATATATCCGGGCAATGCACACGGATGCATTCTTGAAGAGATTCGATGGAAACGACCTCTACGGGCTGTATTTTTAGATTGGGCAAGCGCTTTAACGTGGCTGTAATTCCGTTTCGGATGATCACAGAATTTTCTGCAATGGCAATCTGTATCGTTTCGTTAGTTTTCATTGTTCGCTAGGTTCTTTTCTATTTTCAGTATGGCAGGCACAAACATATAATCTTCTACTTTACAATGGGATTCAAGATCTTTCTCACAAGAATAAATATCAAACAGGGCAGCGTTGAGTAAATTGTTATTCGGCTTTGAAGGATAATACTTAATGATAATGTTCTTTAGTTCTGTCAGTTTGGCTTCTATCTGATTGTGTTTTTTAGCAAAAATGCTGATTGAATAGTTTAAGGATTGCTCTCCTTTTAATAAAGACTCCACGTATTTAAAGACCATTTTGTCTTCATACTCCATGTGCTTTCGTACTTCGTTTACATATCCGTCGTAGAACTTAAGAATAAGGAAAGAAACATCATTCTCCGAACAATCAATCGCATCGATCAACTTCCGGCGGATGACAGGTAAATTGAAATCGAGAAAGTAGGAATGTGCTTGCTGAAGATAGTTCATCAGGGAGGGAATGGATAACTCATCCAAGGTGGATTCCATACGCAGATAACCTTCATCGATAAAATTAACGACTGCAAGGAAGGTGTGGTAGTCCACTTCGTTAAGCAAACAGACTTCTTTCACTGTTTTATCACCAAACCCTAACGAAAGGCCAAAACGGCTCATCACTTGCAACAGCGTATAATTTTCGCAGATAAGATCACTCATCTTGTCTGTTTCTTTGTATTTTAACTGTTTATCCATAATTTATATAACTTTTTAAATGTTTCACAAAGTAACGACCTATTTAAGGCGCAAACAATCACTATATATAGGTATTTTAGGAATCTTCTATCATTATTTATAGTTATTTTTTAATAAATGGTTTTTAAGATGTAAACCAAAAATGAATAAAAACGTTATTCATGGAAAATAAGATTAAAAACACAATTTATGAAGAAACTTATATTGGTGAGACATGGTGAAAGCGTCTGGAATAAGGAAAACAGATTCACCGGATGGGCGGATGTGGATTTAAGTGAAAAGGGAGAAAAAGAAGCCAGAGAAGCAGGCAAACGAATTAAAAAAGCAGGGATAACCTTTGATGTAGCTTACTCCTCGGTCTTAAAAAGAGCTATTAAAACACTACATCTGCTAGAAGAAGAGGCTGATCTTTTATGGGTACCCGAATTTCATCACTGGCGACTGAATGAACGACATTATGGCGCTTTGCAGGGACTGAATAAAGCGGAAACCGCCCAAAAATATGGAGATGAACAAGTGCACATCTGGCGTAGAAGTTTTAACATCGCTCCCCCACTATTGGAACCAACTGACGAACGTTGTGCTTCTCACGAATCAAAATATAAAGGAACAGATCCGGCTGTGCTCCCATTGGGTGAATCACTGGAACTGACCATCAAGCGCGCGTTGCCTTTCTGGCAAGATTATATCGCTCCTTCCTTATTGGATGGAAAAACTGTTTTAGTAGCCGCACATGGCAACAGTTTGCGGGCGTTAATTAAATATCTGGATAATATCAGTGATGAGGATGTGGTTAAATTGGAGATCCCTACCGGCATTCCTCAGGTTTATGAATTAGGTGATGACTTAAAACCTATAAATCATTATTATTTGGAAGAATAAAGCAACCTATTTTAAAGATTGTATCCCCATAAGTTATGGTAGAGCAGGGCTCTTTTCACAACTAATGGGGATTTTTTATGCCCTTCTATCCGTTTATCTTTGCATCATCATAAATTAATTAGTATAGAATATGAAAAAGATTGGCGTATTTTATGGTTCCTCTACCGGAACAACAAAAGCGATAGCGCATAAGATTGCAGAGAAACTGAATGTTCCCAAAGGAGACGTTCACGATGCATCGGGTTTAACTCAAGATATGATTGCCGATTATGAGGTTCTTTTGCTTGGTTCTTCCACTTGGGGAGACGGAGAATTGCAGGATGATTGGTATGATGGCGTCAAAGTGCTTAAGGACGCCGACTTATCCGGTAAAGCCGTCGCACTGTTTGGCTGTGGTGATTCTGCTTCTTATTGTGATACTTTTTGCGATGCAATGGGGATTCTTTACAAAGAGTTAAAGGATTCGGGCTGCACTTTCCACGGGGCTTTCGATACTTCAGGTTATGACTTCAGCAGTTCACAGGCTGTTGTTGACGGACAGTTTGTCGGCCTCGCCATTGATGAGAACAATGAAGATAACAAAACTGACAACCGGATAGCTCATTGGATTGATCTTCTGAAAGAAACCTGTTTAAATTAATTCATCAAATTCTCTCTTCGCAGACAATAAAAGTCTGTGTGGAGAGGATAAAATAGATCCTATAATGGAAAATGAACAAAGCATTCCAGGAGAGCTAAGAATTTTTCTCAATCATATCTATGAGTATAAAAAAGGAGTAAGAAATATGGTGCTTTACACCATGAGCAAAGAATATGAACCCTTTGCTATCCGCAGATTGGAAAATCAGAACATTCCTTATATGAAGCAAGAAGTGAGTGATCATAAGATTAATCTTTTCTTTGGTAAACGGGAATGTATGGACGCTATCAAATTAATTATAAACCGACCTTTAAATAAGCTGACTCCCGAGGAGGATTTTATTCTTGGAGCCATGTTGGGCTATGACATTTGTCAGCAGTGTGAACGTTTTTGCAGAAAAAGAATACCTACATATGTTGATAGAAAGCTTCATTATAACAATGTGTAGGGATTTATCAGTTCATATATAACCTCTATCTTTGTATTGGCTAAAAAATAAATTAGAATGTCTTTATACAAAGGTACAAAAGAAATTAAAATAATAGCAGGTCCTTGCAGTGCTGAAACGGAAAAACAAGTATTGACCGCTGCCTGTGAATTACAAAAAACAGGCATTGAAACTTTTAGAGCAGGAATATGGAAACCACGTTCACGGGCACACCAATTTGAAGGCGTGGGCGAAATTGGTTTAAAATGGTTGCAGAAAGTACAAAGTGAATTTGGAATGAAAGTCGCTACAGAGGTAGGGAACGTAAAACAAGTGGAGCTTTGCCTAAAGTATGGTATAAACGTTCTTTGGATCGGAGCGCGCACTACTGTTAATCCATTCTTGATGCAAGATATAGCTAACGCGTTGAAAGGTAGTTCTATTCCTGTAATGATAAAAAATCCGGTTTGTCCGGACAAAGAACTATGGATCGGTGCCGTTGAGCGTTTAATGGATCAAGGCGTAACAGATATTTCTTTGATCCATCGTGGTTTCAGTGCTATTGATTCTTCTCCCTATCGAAATGCTCCCTATTTCAACTTAGGTATGGAAATGCATAAATACTTCCCCCGCTTACCTATTATTTGTGATCCAAGCCATATTTGCGGAAAACGCGAACTATTGGCGGGTATATCTTCCGAAGCTCTTTCTTTAGGCATGGATGGCTTAATGATTGAATCTCATTGCTTTCCCGATAAGGCATGGTCTGATGCCAGACAGCAGCTTACTCCTTCCGATTTATCTGCTATGCTAAAAGAGCTAAACATCTACTATTCGTCACCAAAAAACTTAAAATCCAAACAATTAGTAACTATATATACTGATAGTACATCTAATTATAACAATCTTTAGGTATTGTTTACCTTTAAACAGACGGTTATCTTTGTCATCAAAAATAAACATTAAAAGATGAAAAGATTTACTAGTTTGTTTGCCCTCGCTCTTTGCCTGACTTTTGGTAATGTCTCGGCTCAGGAAGAGTCAGTGAGTAAACAGGAAAAAAAGGATAATTCTGAGGATTATAAACAATTTCGCGTGGGCGGATATGGTGAAATGCTTTATCAGTATATGGACTATGGACCGTATCGTTACGGTGGAAGCGGCACAGGTTCCACTGCCGACAAGCGTTCAGAAATATCAATTCCACGTTTTATCATTGCTTTTGACTACAAGTTCTCCCCTTCCATTATTCTTTCTTCTGAGATAGAGTTTGAATATGGAGGTACCGGTGCGGGATTAGAACATGAATATACGGAAGGTGGTGAGTATGAAACAGAGATAGAAAAAGGCGGTGAAGTAGCTTTGGAGCAATTCCACATCACAAAGATTTTTAGTAATGCTTTTAAAGTTCGGGTGGGACATATGATTGTTCCTATTGGGTTAACCAATTCACACCATGAACCTATAAACTTTTTTGGAACAAGCCGTCCGGAAGGAGAAAGGACTCTTCTTCCTTCCACCTGGCACGAAACAGGACTCGCCTTCTTAGGCGATATTAAAAAGTTCCATTATGAAGCCATGATTGTTAACGGACTTGATCCAAATGGTTTTGACCGTGAAAACTGGATTAAAAATGGTAACCAAACTAAATTTGAAATAGCCAACATGACCAATCCTGCCTTTACCGGACGATTAGAGTATTCGGGAGTAAAGAATATTCGCTTTGGTGCATCCGCTTATTATTCTCCGAGAACAGGTAAAAATTCAACAACTCCCAGTAGAATGACTGGCATTAAAGGAACCGTAAGTATTTTATCCGCCGACGCTCAGTATAAAAGTCGTGATTTAATTGCCCGCGCCAATATCATTTATGGTGATTTATCAGAAAGTGATTTGATTAGCAAGGTGAATTACCAAAATCCTACTTCTCTTGGGTATGCCAGTACTCCTGTAGCCAAAAATGTATTAACGTATGGAGGGGAAGTAGGCTATAACATAGGCGCTTTTTTTGATCATAAAGTGAATGTATTCCCTTTTCTCCGCTACGAGTATTATAATTCAATGGAAAATACAGTGAAAAGCATGACCGCTGATCCACGATACAAGGTAGACCTGTTCACCATAGGTGCCAATTATTATATACTTCCTAATTTAGTGGCCAAGGCAGATTACTCACACCGCCGTATTGACAAAGGAAATTATAATAATGAGAATACCTTCTCTTTAGGCTTTGCCTATGTCACTTGGTTTTCTAAAAAGTAAAATTGTATTAATCACAAAAAGATAAGATAACATGAAGAAGAAAAATTACTTATTAATGAGTCTGTTTTGTTGCAGTACTATTGCTCTAAATACAGCGTGTAGCAGCGATGAAGGCTCGGACGAAGACCAGACAATAGTGACTGATCCTGTTAAGACCGAGCTGATCAATGATTATATTGATATAACTGTTCTTCCTACTTATACGGATATGAAAGAAAAAGTATGGACCTTGCTGGAAAAGGTAGAGGTTTTTACAAGTGAAACGGGAGGAACTCAAGCACAGTTGGATGCTGTTTGTGCTGCATGGCGTACGGCTCGTGAACCTTGGGAAAAGAGTGAAGGCTTTCTTTACGGACCGGCCGATGCATATCATTTAGATCCTCACATGGATTCCTGGCCACTCGACCGCACAAATATTGAAGCAATAATCAGTAGTAATATAGATCTAAGTACAAAAGCTGATTTTGCCCAGGATGAATGTGGCTTCCATACCATTGAATACTTAATATTCGTGGATGGACAAAGTAAAGATGCTTCTACAGTTACCGCGCGCCAAAAAGAATATCTTTTGGCTATAACCAAAGTGCTTCGTGATGACATTGTCAGATTATGGTCCGAATGGCACGGAGTGGGGTCAGATGTTCCCGAAAGAGACTTGGCAGTTATTGAAGACCGGGAAATCACAATAGGGTATGGCGATGACGGATATGCAACATTGATGCGCAACCCCAGTATGTATGGTCTTTTTAAAACTCAAAACAGTGTGATAAGTAATATTATTGAAAACGGATTGATGAATATTGCGGGAGAAGTTGGAACTCAAAAGATAGGCAATCCATATCAGACGAAGGATGTTTATGCGGTGGAATCATGGCAGAGTTGGAATTCGCTGGATGATTATGAAAATAATATCATCAGCATTGAAAACTCTTATTTAGGAGGTCCGGAAGCTACCAGAAAAACGTCGACCAGCTTATCTGCATATGTAAAAACTAAAAACACTACATTGGATAAAGAAGTTACTGATAATATTGCCGCGGCAAGAACTGCCATTCGTGCCATACCATATCCGTTCCGTAATAATCTCGATAAAAGTGTTCCTATTGAGAATGCCATGACAAAATTGGCGGATCTGACAAATTCATTGGAAAAACTAAAAGGATTATTTACCGAATAATAAATATTAAATGATGACTATAGTCCGACGAATGATAACAAGGACTTTAGAACAGAGAAAATGCAAGGTTTATTTTAAACCTTGCGTCTTTGTGCTGTTATTTGGTTTGGTTTGTTTTTCTTGTGAAGACGGATCAGACGATGTACAAATTCTAAAGCCCGATGGTACCCCGGCAAGTTACAAAGAACTTTCTGCCGGCAGATCCACTATCTTTTCATCATCAAGTAGAGCTTATGACACGGAGTCTTCTTGGGTTACCGGAGATTTAGCTACCCGCTTCACGGATGGTGATATGTTATATGATGATCCGCGGGAAAGTAGCAGTGATCCTTCCACGGGAGGATTGGGGCCACTTTATGTAGGATACTCCTGCGGAAGTTGTCACAATAATGCGGGACGAACACTCCCTACCCTTTTCAGTGAAGGAGGTTCGGGAAAATCCGGCTTCTCATCTATGCTGATTTATATTGTCCGCAAAGACGGAGGCTATTTCCGTCAGTACGGAAGAGTATTGCAAGATCAAAGCATCGTGGGGACAGTGCCGGAAGGGAAGTTGAAAGCTACCTATACTGAGGAGACTTTTACATTTGCCGACGGAGAAACTTATTCTTTGCAAACGCCTCATTATTCCATTTCTGAATGGTATGCCGACAGTATTCGTCCCGAAGATTTGTATATCAGTGTGCGCATTCCTTTACGTCATGTGGGAATGGGGCAAATGATGGCTCTTAGTGAAAATGAATTGCTCAAAGTTGCTGCTCAAAGTAATTATCCTGAATATGGTATCAGTGGCAGATTGAACTATGTAACGGAAAAAGGAGTACGTAAAATCGGAGTATCCGGCAATAAAGCAAATCATACTGATTTAACGGTGGAATTAGGCTTTTCTTCAGACCTTGGAGTAACCAATGATCGTTATCCTGAAGAAGTTGGAGAAGGACAGATGCAGTCTCCTCATGGATTGAATGGCATACAGATAACTACAAAAGAGATGGAGGAAGTAGACTTCTATTTGCATACTTTGGGCGTTCCTGCCCGCCGATTCGTTAATTACGCGGAAGTAAAAAAGGGAGAGGAGAACTTCTATAAAGCCAAATGTGACCTTTGCCATTTACCTACGCTACATACTCGCTCGGATGCTCCTACCCTACTGAATGGTACCCGACTTCCGTGGCTGGCCAACCAAGTAATTCATCCTTATTCCGACTATCTTTTGCATGACATGGGCTCGGCTCTGGACGATCATTTGTCCGCCGGATTAGCTTACGGATGTGAATGGAGGACCACCCCTTTGTGGGGAATTGGTTTGCAGGAAGTAGTTAACGGTCACACAAGGTTTCTTCACGATGGAAGAGCTCGTAATCTTACCGAAGCCATTATGTGGCATGGAGGTGAAGGGGCGGTTTCACGCGAACTATTCCGACGAATGAGTAAGGACGATCGCAGGGCATTGTTGCTTTTCCTGGAGACTTTGTAATGAGTAAGTATAAATTAAGAAATAAACAAACGAATGAATAATCGAATGAAACATGCCTTTTATATGGCCTTGCTGGGTATATCGCTTCCGGCAGCCTTTTATGCGCAAGAACAAAAGACAGTGATAGACGACAAATATGTGGAGAGTGATGTGGTGCCATTAGCTGGTAAACAAGGATTTAGCTTTCAAACGAAGTCGGGCGATTTCCTTTTCAAACCGTATGCTCTGGTACAGGTATCGGGAAAATTTAATTATTATGATGACGAGGGGCTGAATCTTGCCGATCAGGACAATATTGCCAACAGTGGTTTTGCTATTCCCAACGCTATTTTAGGTTTTTCGGGAAAAGCATTTGGCAAGGTAACCTTTAACTTTGCTTTAAATGCTTCACAAAGTGGAGGAGCATTGCTTCAACAAGCATGGTTTGATGTGAATATGAAAGATGAGCTTCGCTTGAGAGTGGGTAAGTTTAAAACGCCTTACAATCAAGCCTATCTGGTTACTTTGGGCGAGACCCTTTTCCCGGTTCTGCCTTCATCGCTCACCACTGGAGTGAATTTGGATAAATCGCTGAATGCTACCAAACCTAATATTTCCACAGGGTTTGACATAGGTGTGCAGTTACATGGAATATTCAATAATAGATGGGGATATCAGGTGGGAATATTTAATGGCACGGGAATCAGCACCAATGAAGCAACAAAGACCACTAGTGATGATCATAAATGGCTTCCCTCTCTGCTTTATGCTGCCCGTATGGCCTATATGCCTCATGGGGTGATGCCTGCCCATCAGGGGAACCCGGAAGATTTACAGAACGATAAAATGTTATTCGCCGTGTCCGGTAGCTGGAATGTGGAGGCAGAGGATGAAAGTAGTGATGACCTCCGTGCGGGAGTGGAATTTGCCTGGTTGAAGAACCGTTGGTATCTATCTACCGAGGCTTATTTGCTGCAAATGAATTTCACGGAAAGAATGCAAGATGCATCCAACTTTACTTCTTGGGGAGGATACGTTCAGGGCGGATACTTTGCCACAAAGAAGTTACAGCTCATTGGTCGGTACGATTACTTTGACCGCAATGGAGTGAATAAGAAAGGAAGCCTGAATATGCCTGCCGTCGGAATCAATTACTTCTTTTCAAATTATAATCTGAAACTTCAGGCCATGTATCAATACATCGGAAGATGGGGACACAACACGCAGGATGATCGTGATGCCGATGATAACGGAATGGCGATGCATAGTGCCGTAGTAATGCTTCAATATTCATTTTAAGGGGAAATAATGAAACATTTTAAAGAATATATGATAATGACTGCTCTGCTGCCTTTTTGTTTTTCGTGCGACAGTGGAGATATTTATCCTAAAGAGACTGTTTACGACGGAATAACCATTGAAACGGAACTACACTTTACCGGTGTGGGTGCATGGCCGGAAGATTATCAGTTGATTCTTGCCGCTTATGGTGATGATACTGAGAATCCGGTGGCTTCTCAGAGTATTGATCAAGTCTCAACCGATGGAGAAAGCGTAAAAATTACTTTTGCCAATGTGCTAACGGATGCAAAGACCATAGCGGTGTCGATGGTAAAAAGCAGAAAACTGGTTTATAAATTCACGGAGGCTCTTCTTACTGAAGGAGAAAAAAAGGTAGAACTACCTGTTCAAGAGGTAAATTTACTTACATTTAACCGCCTTCAAAGTCAACTGTTTTCTCAGTGTGCAGCTTGCCATGGTGGTAGCACCACCGCTTCTGCAGGACTCTATCTTACTGAAGGTCAAAGTTACAACATGTTAGTGAACCATCCGGCAGTACACTCCACCAAGATGAGGGTGGCTCCCGGTCTCATTTCGGGAAGCTTTATAGTAGATGTGCTGGGCGGAAGCACAGACGTGAAATATAATCACTCGAAACTCTCTTCACTCAAAGCGGAAGACGTAGTATTGCTCAAAGAATGGATTGAAAACGGAGCAAAAAATGAATAAATAATAACTAGTCACCGAATATCTCATTCAATAAAATATAGAAAATGAATTATAGTAACCTGTCTTTCCCCAAACAAGGGGTAGAAGTTCAGTTGGCCAGCTTTTGTATTCGAGGTAAAGTGGCGGAATATCATGCCATGCTGCATGTTAATAGAGGAAATGACACGTATGAATCTCAATTAAGCAATTTACACGAAGCATATGTTTCTCTGTTGGTTTCTGAAGAATTAAAGGAATCTGTTCCTGTTTTTAAGCGTTACTTTCTCAGTGATGCTGCCAATCAGACAGAAAAACTGAACGAAAAACTGAAAATGTTCCCTCCTTGCGCTGTTTCCGTGGTGCAACAACCGCCGTTGGATGGCAGTAAGATTGCTTTGTGGGTTTATTTTCAATCGAATATAAAAACCGAAGATGGCGAACTGTTTTCAGCTAGTCACAACGGATACCATCATTATTGGACCGGTGGTCTGCATCATGCCTCGGGAGACTCGGAGGTGCAAACGGAAGTTTTGCTGAATCATTACGAGGAGTTGCTTCAAGCAAAAGGATGTACACTCAAAGATCACTGTGTACGCACTTGGTTCTTTGTGCAGAATGTGGATGTTAACTATGCCGGAGTGGTGAAAGCCCGGAAAGAAAATTTTGCAATCCATGGACTTACTGAACAGACACATTACATTACCAGTACCGGAATCGAGGGACGATTTGCCGACTCCAAGGTAAGTGTTCTGCTGGATGCTTATGCCGTGACCGGATTACAAGAAGGACAACAGAAATATCTCTATGCGCTGGGCTATCTAAACCCCACATATGAATACGGAGTAACCTTTGAACGGGGAGTCTCTCTGGAATTCGGTGACCGAAAACAGGTCTATTTATCTGGTACGGCAAGTATTGATAATAAAGGAGAGGTGATGCATGTGGGGGATATTATCGCACAAGTACACCGGACCGTAGAAAATGTGAAAGGACTTTTAAAAGAAGGTGAATGTACGTTGGATCATTTAGCTCAAATTATTGTATATTTGCGTGACATGGCAGATTATGATAGAGTAAAAAAGCTTTATGATAAGGAATTTCCAGAAGTTCCCACAGTTATTGTTCTTGCGCCCGTTTGTCGTCCGGCATGGTTGATTGAGATGGAATGCATTGCAATCAAAGCAACCAATAATTCAGATTATAAAGACTTGTAATTAAGTAGATAATAAGAAAATGAAGAAGTTATCCTTTGGACTTTTTATAGTGATGATTTTTTGTCTGTCCGTGGCCACTTTTGTTGAAAAATTCCACGGAACAGACTACGTGTATGCTTATATTTATAGTTCATGGTGGTTTGTAGCATTTTGGATGTTGTTAGTTATTGCGGCATTTATTTATCTTTTAAAGAAAAAGGTCTATAAGTTGAAGGCAGTGTTTATGCTTCATTGTTCCTTTGCCGTGATTTTAGTGGGAGCATTCCTCACTTTCACCACTGGAATTAGGGGAAATATTCACTTGCGCCAAGGGGAACCTGCCAATTCTTTTATAGAAGAAAAAGCTGGGGAGATACAAGAACTTCCTTTTGTATTGGTGTTGGATAGCTTTCAAATTGACTATTATGCAGGCACTCATGCTCCGGCAGATTACCTCAGCAAAGTGCATCTCATGGAAGACAATGAGACTATTCATCAGGTTATTTCCATGAATAATATCCTTTCTCACAATGGTTATCGCTTTTATCAAAATTCATTTGATAAAGATTTGCGGGGCACTTATCTGTCCGTGAACTATGACCATTGGGGAATTCCGGTAACCTACGGAGGATATCTTCTGCTGGCTTTATCGATGGTTTGGATACTTTTTTCCCATAAAAGCGAATTTTGGAATCTTCTGCATCATCCTTTATTAAAGCAGGTTAGCATTCTTTTTCTTCTTTTCTTCTTCTCAGAGAAGTTATCAGCCAGCCCCTCTACCATTGACAAAGAAGAAGCAAAGCAGTTCGGCACCGTTCAAATGCTCTATAATAACAGAGTTTGTCCTGTTCAGACTTTTGCCCGTGATTTTACATTAAAGGTAACCGGGAAAGCTGCTTACAAAGAATTTTCTCCCGAACAGGTGCTTGCGGGATGGATCTTTTTCCCTCAGAAATGGCAATATGAACCAATGATTAAAGTAAAAAGCGAAGAGCTTCAACGCCTTTTGGGAGTGAAGGAAAAAGCCTGTTTCAGAGACTTTTTTACTTCAAAGAAAGAGTACCGATTAGCTGCTTACTGGTCCCAGTTGCATCAAGGAGGGAAACAAAGTAGTCTGCTAAAAGCCATTACTGAAGTAGATGAAAAGGTACAGCTTATTGTGATGCTTCAACAAGGAACCCTTATCTCTTTTTTCCCTTGTAGTCAGAAAGGCGACATACAATGGTTCTCGCCCATCAGTGAATTACCAGTAAACATGACAGTGAACCAAAAACAATTCATTCGAGGTGTTTTTACTTTACTATATGAAACCATTGAACAAGGGGAACATCAGAAGTTCTCAATGCTGATCTCTAAAATAAAAAGTTATCAGCAAAAAGAAGGAGGTCTCTCTGCCCTTTCTGAAAATAAAGTTAAAGCCGAACTTCTCTATAACCGGATTGATTTTTCCACCTTATTATATAGAATCAATCTTACGCTGGGATTGTTGGCTTTCATTTTCTTTTTCATTAAAGCCGTTCCCAAATTCTTTTCTCTATTACTTCTTTGTTCCTTTTTATTTCATTCTTTTGGAATGTTTTTACGCGCCTATATCAGTGGTAGATTCCCTATGAGTAATGGATATGAGACAATGTTGTTTGTGGCAGAATGCATTATGCTTATCGCACTTCTTTTCCGTCATAAGTTTTCATTCATTACCGCTTTTGGGTTACTTCTTTCTGGTTTTGCCCTCTTGGTAGCTAGCTTGGGTCAAATGAATCCACAGATCACTCCCCTTATGCCCGTGTTAAGTTCTCCTTGGCTCAGTCTGCACGTATCGTTTATCATGGTATCTTATTCCCTTTTTGGTTTTATGATGCTCAATGGACTAACGGCCATTTTGCTCTCTCTCTTTGGAAAAAGGAGATACAATGAAAAAAATAGCGAACAGATAGAGCGTCTGGCAATCATTAGCCGGCTATTCTTGTATCCAGCGACCTTTTTTCTCGGCATAGGAATTTTTATAGGAGCGGTTTGGGCAAATGTTTCCTGGGGCAGATACTGGTCTTGGGATCCCAAAGAAGTGTGGGCGCTAATAACTTTAATGGTTTATGCATTAGCATTTCATACCACTTCTTTGGTCATTTTCAGAAAAGCCATTTTCTTTCATTTATTTATGATAATTGCTTTTTGCACCGTCTTGATGACTTATTTTGGAGTAAATTATTTTCTTGGAGGGATGCACAGCTATGCGGGATAAATAAAACTATAAGCAAAAAAAGGCTGGTTAGTAGTTTTCTTTTATCCCTTTTTGATTACCTTTGCGCTCGAAAAGAAAAATAACTTTTGTAATCTTGAAGCAGCACATGAAAACCATAAATTAAATTTTAATTTAACCACATGGACATTCATTCTGAACTCAAAGAGTTATCGGTCTTTTTATCGGAATACTCTACTAGCCTGATGGCCGTAGGAGTACATACGTCCCGTATTGTACGAAATACTGCTCGCATAGCTGAGTCATTTGGCTTTTTTGTCGACATGACAATCTTTCAAAAAACCATTATCATGACCCTAAGGGACAAGGATAATACCCATTCTTACAGTACAGTAAATAAAATTAAACCCCTCGGATTGAATTTTGAAATCAATTCCCGTCTTAGTTCGCTAAGTTGGGAAGCTTGTGATGATCATCTGACTCTGGACGAGTTGAAGGAGAAATATCATAAGATTGTAAACAATCCTCGAATGAATAAATGGTTGGTCCTTTTTCTGGTAGCTTGTGCTAATGCTTCCTTTTGCCGACTATTCACGGGTGACGCAGAAGCAATGGCTGTTGTCTTTGTAGCCACATTGGTTGGGTTCTTCGTTCGTCAAAAAATGATGGAAAAACATATTAATCATTTATTTATTTTTGTTGTTTCTTCTTTTATCGCTTCCATGATTGGTTGTACAGCCGTACTTTACCATATAGGAAACACGCCCGACATCGCACTTGGTGCCAGTGTGCTTTATCTTGTTCCCGGCGTACCATTAATCAACGGTATTATTGATATTATAGAAGGGCATGTATTGGCTGGCGTTTCCCGCTTAATGAATGCGGCCTTGTTAATTATTTGCCTTTCAATAGGTCTTTCACTTACCTTATTAATGTTAGGAGTCAACACGTTATGATAAACTATGAATTCTTAAAAGCTATTATTTTTGATGGTTTTTTTGCTGCTATTGCCTCGGTTGGATTTGCTGTTATCTCCAATCCTCCGCGTAAAGCTATTTTTATCTCTGCTTTATTGGCGGCTATTGGTCACGGATTACGTTACTTCTTATTACATCACACTTCATTAGACATTGCCAGTGCCTCTTTCATTGCCGCTTTTTCTATTGGTATGCTAAGTATGTTTTTTGCAAGATTGATTCATTGTCCGGCAGAAGTGTTTTCTTTTCCTTCACTTTTGCCAATGATCCCTGGAATGTTTGCCTATAAAACGATTCTTGGATTAGTGAAATTTGTTCTATGCAAAGATGATACCGCCTATGTTGATATTATTGTATCAATCTTTAAGAATGGCTTAACAGCTACTTTTATAATGTTTGCTCTTGTTGTCGGGGTAGCTGTTCCTATGTTTATTTTTCATAAACAAGCATTCTCTGTTACCCGTATGCTGAAACTCGTAAAAAAGAGAAAATCATAAAAAAGCAAACCACCGGGATTTGATTTCACTAACAAATCATCCCGATGGTCTACCCCCTTTAAAACACTTTAAACAAAAGAAAAAAAACGAGAAAGATATCCCGTAAATAACTAACCTTCCGGGATGTTCTTTTTCAAACAAGGCAGATTCCCATTAGGAACCTGCTTTTTTTTATTATTTCCGAGCTTCGGCGATGTAGCCGAAAGCTTCTTTACATTTAGCAACAACCCAAGCCCAGTCATTAGCTGCAACCACTTCCTTTGGGAATAGGTTGGAACCCATACCTACACAAGTGACACCGGCTTTAATCCATGCGGTTAAGTTTTCTTTAGTTGGCTCTACACCACCTGTAACCATTAACATTGACCAAGGCATCGGAGCTTTTACGTTCTTTACGAATGAAGGCCCACCTACGTTTCCGGCAGGGAATACTTTGCAAAGATCGCATCCTACTTCCTGTGCGAAACCAATCTCAGAAACAGAACCACATCCTGGTGTATAAGGAACCAAACGACGATTACAGATTTTTGCAATCTCAGGATTGAACAATGGACCAACAACGAAGTTTGCACCTAATAGAAGATACATAGCAGCAGTAGCCGGATCTACAATAGAACCAATTCCAAGAATCATCTCGGGACATTCTTTTGCACCCCACTTTATTAATTCAGCAAATACCTCTTGAGCAAAGTCACCACGGTTAGTAAATTCGAAAGCGCGAACGCCACCATCATAACATGCATTTACAACATTCTTTGCTACTTCAACATCTTTATGATAAAAAACGGGAACCATCCCTGTGCTCGATATTGCATTCAGCACTTGCATTTTTGAAAATCTTGCCATTTTATTATACTATTAATATTCTATTAACGAGATACACGACCAGAACCATCACCTTTCATCAAATTCTCAACTTCAGCTACTGTTACTAAATTGAAGTCACCATAAATAGTGTGTTTCAAACAGGAGGCAGCAACAGCGAATTCTAATGCTTTTTGATCATCATTAGGATAAGAGATCAATCCATAAATAAGTCCACCCATAAATGAATCACCTCCACCTACACGGTCCACAATGTGAGTAATATCATATCTTTTTGATTGTTTCAAAGAACCATCTGAATAAAGGACTCCTCCCCAAGTGTTATGATTAGCATTAATTGAGCCACGAAGAGTAACAATCACCTTCTTTGCACGTGGAAATTTCTTCATCATCTGAGTACATACTGATTCAAACTCAGCAGAATTTACTTCACCATTCGTTGAAGCAACATCAAAACCTTCTGGTTTAACGCCAAATACCTTTTCACAATCTTCTTCATTTCCAAGAATAACATCACATCCTTCTACAAGATCAGGCATCACTTCAGAAGCCGTTTTACCATACTTCCAGAGATTTTTACGGAAATTTAAATCAGTAGAAACAGTTACACCCATTTCATTAGCTACTTTGATAGCTTCCAAACAAGCATCAGCCGCACCTTGAGACAATGCTGGAGTAATGCCGGTCCAATGAAACCATTCTGCATCTTTAAACACTTCCTTCCAATTGATCATTCCCGGTTGGATGGTTGCGATAGAAGAGTTAGCACGGTCGTATACTACTTTTGACGCACGTGCTACAGCACCGGTTTCAAGGAAATAAATACCCACGCGGTCACCACCATAAATGATTTCTTTCGTTCCAACACTATGTGAACGAAGGTCCATAATGCAAGATTGTGCGATATCATTTTTAGGAAGACGAGTCACAAATTCAGTTTCTAAACCATAGTTTGCCAAGGATACTGCAACGTTTGCTTCTCCTCCACCAAAAGTGGCGTTAAATTCTTTAGCTTGTGAAAATCTTAAATAACCGGGAGTTGCCAAACGCAACATTATTTCCCCAAAAGTAACAACTTTCTTTCCCATAATTCTATTTTTAATTGAAATAAGTAATTAATATTTTTATCTTTTAGATTATAATAATCAGATGTCTTTCATACAAGTATCTAATAATAAGGTTTATAACAGAATATGAGTCCTTATAATAGTCAACCCGTGTACGTGCACAAAGATACAATTATTTTTGTAATTACAAAAATTGTTATATATTTGCGTTGAAGAAAAATAAATTATTAGTGGGCATGAGCACAACTAATTATAAATTACGAAGTAATGAATGAACTTCCGGAAAGAATACGCATAAAAGATATCGCACGTTTGGCTGATGTTTCTGTTGGAACAGTGGATCGGGTGATTCACGGGCGAAGCGGCGTATCTGAAAGCAGTAAAAAACGGGTAGAAGAGATTTTAGGACAATTGCATTATCAACCCAATATGTATGCCAGTGCTCTTGCCTCCAACAAAAAATATTTTTTTATCTGTTTACTTCCCCAACATTTGGAAGGAGAATACTGGACAGCAGTGGAAGAAGGGTTGAATAATGCAGTTGCTGCTTATTCTGATTTTAATATTTCTATGAAGATGTGTTATTATGATCCATATGATTATACATCATTCTTGTCCGCAGGAAAAGAAATATTAACCGAACATCCTGATGGAGTATTAATTGTTCCTACTGTTCCTCAGTTTACCTGTAGCTTTACCAATCTACTTTCTGAGTCTTCTATACCTTATATATTTATAGACTCTAATATAGCGGGATTGAATCAGCTGGCTTTTTATGGACAAAATTCAGAAAAGAGTGGCTATTTTGCTGCTAAAATGTTGATGTTAATGGCCGGGGATTCTACTGAAATTGTTATTTTCCGTCAAATTAAAGAAGGTATTGTTGGATCCAACCAACAAGAAAACAGAGAATTAGGATTTAGAAAGTATATGAAAGAATACTTTCCTACTTGTCAAATTACAGAGTTAGATCTTCATCCTAAACATCTTAAGGAGGATAATCAACTATTGGATGCTTATTTCAAAGAACATCCTTCTGTTACTTGTGGAATCACTTTTAATTCCAAGGTACATATTATCGGCGAATATCTGGAAGAAAAGCAAAGTAAAAATTTCAATTTAATGGGGTATGACTTATTGGAAAGAAATGTGACTTGCCTGAGAAATGGATCAGTATCAATGTTGATTGCTCAGCAGCCCGAAATGCAAGGATATAATGGTGTGAAAGCATTATGCGATCAGTTAATCTTTAAAAAAGAGATAAATTGTATTAACTATATGCCAATAGATTTGTTAACAGCAGAGAATATTGATTTTTACATCAAATTTCAACAATAAAATTATTATAATAAAAACGATAATGGAAACAAAGTATTTAAAAATTAATCCTGCAGATAATGTAGCTGTGGCCGTTGCAAATTTGTCGGCTGGAGAGACTATTTCCGTGAATGGGATGGATATAAAATTAAATGAAGATATTCCTGCCGGACATAAATTCGCATTAAAAGATTTTGCCGTAGATGCTCACATTATTAAGTATGGCTATCCTATTGGTCATGCCATCTGCACTCTTAAGCAAGGAGATTGGGTGAATGAAAAGAAAATCAAAACCAATTTATCCGGAGTACTGGAATATTCTTATAATCCCGCACACGAGACACTTAATATTCCTCATAAGGAACTTACATTTAAAGGTTATCGTCGTAAAAATGGCGATGTGGGTATCAGAAATGAAATATGGATTATCCCAACTGTAGGTTGTGTGAATGGTACAATCAATCATTTAGCAGAAACTCTTCGCCGCGAAACTGAAGGTAAAGGAGTAGATGCTATTGTGGCTTATCCTCATAACTATGGTTGTTCTCAATTAGGAGAAGACCATGAAAATACCCGTAAGATTTTACGTGATATGGTGCTTCATCCTAACGCCGGTGCTGTGTTTGTAGTTGGTTTGGGATGTGAAAATAATCAACTTTCAGCTTTCCGTGAATTCCTTGGCGACTATGATACTGACCGTGTTGCATTCATGGAAACTCAAAAAGTGGGTGACGAAAATGAAGAAGGAATGGCTATTCTTCGCAAACTATATGAAAAGGCTAGTAAAGATGTCCGTACAGACGTGCCACTTTCCGAACTTCGTGTAGGCTTGAAGTGTGGTGGATCAGACGGATTCTCTGGAATTACAGCCAATCCATTGTTAGGTATGTTTTCTGACTTTTTGATTGCTCAGGGTGGTACTTCCGTATTGACTGAAGTCCCTGAAATGTTTGGAGCTGAAACAATCTTGATGAATCGTTGTGAGAACAAAGAACTTTTTGAGCAAACAGTTCACTTAATCAATGATTTCAAAGATTACTTTATTCGTAACGAACAACCTATTTATGAGAATCCTTCTCCGGGAAACAAAGCCGGAGGTATATCCACTTTGGAAGAAAAATCTTTGGGATGTACTCAGAAATGTGGAAAGAGCGTTGTGAAAGGTGTGATGAAGTATGGTGAAAGAATTCAAACAAAAGGTTTGAATTTACTCAGCGCCCCGGGAAATGACTTGGTAGCATCAACAACTCTTGCTTCTTCAGGTTGCCACATTGTACTTTTCACAACTGGCCGCGGAACTCCGTTCGGAACGTATGTGCCTACCATGAAAATTTCCACAAACTCTAATCTTGCTAAAAACAAACCGGGATGGATTGATTTTAATGCTGGAGTAATTTTGGAAAATGAGCCCATGGAGAAAACTTGTGAACGCTTTATAGAATATGTACTTAAAGTGGCTAGCGGAGAACAAGTAAATAACGAAAAAAATAATTATCGTGAAATTGCAATATTTAAAACAGGAGTAACGTTATAAGAGTGATTATCATATATTAAACAGACTAAACGGGAATGTAATTTTGAAATATACATTCCCGTTTTTTTTAATAGAAAGTGTGTATGGGAAGAAATATATTATTTTTTATATTTTTCTATTCATCATTGGTTTATTCTAAACCACGTACCAGCGAACAAGCTTTAGGTATTGCTAAAAGCTTTTATGAAAATAGCTTTAATAACCCTTTAACTAAATCTCTGGCGAAGAATTATACTCTCAAATTTGTTTATGGAGCATATAAAGAAGGCGTAACTACGCGCTCATCTGATAATGTTTATTACTATATTTTCAATATTGGCAATCAAAATGGATTTGTAGTTGTTTCGGGCGATGATCGGGCTAATAATATTTTAGGATACAGCACCACAGGTAACTTTTCTGTTGACAGTATTCCGCCAAATTTTCGTAACTGGCTGAATATTTATCAAAAGGAACTACAATCATTAATGGATAATTCTACAAATACTCTTTCTGCTTCAGAAGTTATTACGGAAAATATCAACGCAACAAGTGTCCCTTCTCTTCTAGGTAAAACAAAATGGGATCAAGATAGTCCTTATAATGCTTCTTGTCCCAAGTCTGGGACACAAAGTACTTATACCGGATGTGTAGCTACTGCTATTGCGCAAATAATGAGATACCATCAATACCCAATGAAAGGCATCGGTACAAAAAAATATACTACTGAATCTTTAAAAAAGGATTTGTCTGTCGACTTTTCCACTACCAGTTATGATTGGAGTAATATGCTTGATACTTATAATGGTTCCGAATCTTCAACTCAAAAAGATGCAGTAGCCACATTAATGTATCATTGCGGCGTTGCTGCAAATATGGATTATGGAACAAGTGCCAGTTCCGCTTTTGATGAAGATGCTGCTATAGGACTTATTAACTATTTTGGTTATGATGCTAATTTACGGACTCTTTACCGGGATTATTATTCATCCGATGAATGGGAAGCTATTTTAAGAAATGAATTAAACAACAATCGTCCTGTATTATATGGAGGAGGTAATAAGAATAATGAAGGACATGCCTTCGTGTGTGATGGCTATGATACAAATAATTTGTATAGCTTTAACTGGGGATGGAGTGGATATTGCGATGGATATTATGCGTTGACCTCTCTCAATCCCAACAGCACCGGTACAGATATAGGAAGTTCAGATGGAGGATTTACCATTTTTCAGGATATGACCATCGGAATTCAAAAACCATCCTCTGAATCAAAACCATCTTATCAACTATTATTAGATGATACATCCCCAATGGTTTTTACTGCAAATCAAACGACAACAAATTCTTTATTTAATATTTCTGTCCCTTTTTATAATGGAGGTATAACGACGTTTAATGGTGAAGTTGCTATAGGTTTATATCAAGGGAGCAGTTTACTATCTATCTTGGGAGAGACAAGTATAAGTGATTTGACTGGATTCAATAATGGATCTTTTGCAAGCGATAATGTTTACTATTCTGATTTAAGTATCCCTCAAGGCATAAAGGACGGAACCTATCAACTTTATAGTATTTATAAGGGGAATGATGAAGCTGCTTGGAGTAAGATGAGAGGACTTGTTGGTGAGATTTCTTTTTTTAATATCCAAGTTGTTGATGGTAAAGTAACACTCAGTAGTGATATTACCTCTGGATTAGAAAATATGAATAGCGATAAAATAGTTGTTTATCCCAATCCAACAAGTAATAATTTGTATATACAATCGGAAGATATAATTCAATCAATTTATATAGCAGATCTTACAGGAAAGCAAATTTTGTTTATTCAGCCTAAAACAAATGGTGAGATAACTATACCTGTGAGCTCTTTAAACGCCGGCACCTACATTATTTGTATTAAAACAGAACACAAACAGATTATAAAAAAGATTATTAAAAATTGAAGTAGCTCATATTAGTAATCAAATTAACTAGTAGAATATGAAAAAAACAACATTTCTCATTGCATTGTTTCTAACTTTTGCCGTTGCAGGTTTTGCAAAACCTCGAACTAGTAGTGAAGCACTAAGTTTAGCGAATTCTTTTCGCCAAGCACCTCAAAACACGATGAAAAGGATGTCTTCGGGAGTAAAGACTCTAAAATTAGCTTACACTTGTACCGATGGAGTTTCCACTCGCTCATCTAATGGAAATAGTTACTATTATGTCTTTAATGTAGAAGATAATAATGGCTTTATTATTGTTTCCGGCGACGATCGTGCAAAAAACATTCTTGGATATGCTGATAATGGAAGTTTCGATATAGACTCTATACCTGAAAACTTTAAATATTGGCTTACTTTTTATCAGAAAGAATTAAAAAATTTAATGGAGCAGTCCGAAACGTCGGCTGACTCAGTTACTCAAATAAGTAAATCGACTAATTTGAGCGCAACTTCTTATGCTACTTCTGTAGCTCCACTTTTGGGAGGAATAAAGTGGGATCAAGGATCTCCATATAATAATCTATGCCCCACAATCAGCACGTCAAGTTCCACCAAGTCGGCTACAGGATGTGTTGCCACCGCTATGGCTCAAGTTATGAGATATTATAAATGGCCAATACAAGGCATTGGTTCAAATACTTATACCCCTACTGGATTAAAATCTTTAAGCGTTGACTTTTCTAAGACTACTTACGATTGGGAAAATATGACCGAGACTTATAACGCTTCAAGCACACAGACTCAGATAAATGCAGTCGCTACATTGATGTATCATTGTGGAGTGGCTGTTAATATGGATTACGGTGAATCAAGTGGTGCAACTTCCTCGGATATGGCACAAGCATTGAGTAATAATTTTGGTTATGACCCCAATTTACAATTATATTTAAGAGATTATTATTCAAGTTCGGAATGGGTCGATTTAATTAAAACAGAACTAAATGGCAATCGTCCGGTATTATATGGAGGAAATTCATCAGATGGTGGGCATCAGTTTGTTTGTGATGGTTATGATAGCAATGATTTGTTTCATTTTAACTGGGGATGGAGCGGAAGTTCTGATGGCTATTTTGAATTATCAGTTCTTAATCCACCTTCTTTAGGTATTGGTGGAGGTACGAGCGGAGGTTTTAACTCTGACCAAGATATGGTTATTGGCGTACAAAAGCCAGGAACTTCTTCTTCTCAAGTTTCTTATAATATTATTACAAATGCTTCATTGACCGTTTCTCAAAGTTCGATTAACCGCACTGCTTCTTTTTCTATAACTTCAAAAGAAGTATATAATCTGGGAGCCAATACTTTCAGTGGATCTATTGGCATAGCTTTATATAATGATGATGGTTTTGTTGAGATTCTTAATAGTAAAGTGGAAACAGGCGTTAAATCTTATAATGGGTGGTCAAGTCTTTCTTTCTCGAACATAGTAGTACCTTCTACAATTACTAATGGCAGTTACTACCTTTATAATGTATATAAAGGCAGTGACCAAACTGACTGGCAGATAATAAGAGGAAAAGTTGGAACAGCGAATTATTTAAATGTATCTGTAACATCCTCTACTATTTTATTTACTACACCGAATGTATTGCCTAAACTTACATTAAACTCATTTAATGTTACTGGAAATCTTTATCAAAACAAGACTGGACGGTTTAACGTTAGCATTACAAATAGCGGAGAAGAATATAATTCTTATTTAGTTCTAAAGCTACAATCGTCTTCAAGTAGTACAGTTACTCAGGTAGTTTCCAAAGACCCGATTGATATTCCAGCTGGAGAAACAAAAAGTTTTGATTTAATAGGAGATATAACTGTTGCTCCCGGACAATATACTTTAACTGCAATGTACGATCCTACAAATGATCGTTCAAATGCAACTACGTTTTATTCTTTGGCTACGGGTTTAACTGTAAATGTATTAGCAGAGCCGACTGAAACGCCCGTTCTTACGCTTACTTCGGCAATATCATTCCCTGATGCTGCAAAGGTAAATAAGAATTACGTTGTGCTTACAGCTCATGTAAAGAATACAGGTGGTTATTTTTATGATTATGTTGTGGCATTTGTATTTCCCTCAACAGGAGGACAATCTATAGATTATTTTGGTGACCAAAAAATTATTTTAGATAAAAATGAAGAAAAGACAGTCACTTTCAGTGGTGTTTTGGATTTAGATCCAGATCCATATTTAACAGCTATCAGATATAGTACAACATCGGGCAGTAGTTGGTCCTCTTTTACTCCAAATGCATATGGTCAATTAGCATTTACCCTTGTTGATAATGACGCGACAGGAATAGAGCAAACGACCGTAAATAAATTGAATTTATATCCTAATCCGACTACAGATGAGCTTCATTTGAATTCGGAAGAAGTTGTGAAGTCAATCCGTATTACAGATCTTTCGGGTAAACAAGTTTTATTGATTAAACCAGAGAAAAGCGGAGATATAACAATTTCAGTGGAAAAGCTTAGCACAGGTACTTATATTCTTCAGTCGGAAACAGAAACAGGTGTCAAAGCAAGTAAATTTATTAAAAAGTGAATAAATGAAAAACGTCTTTTTTCTCTTTTTTTTATCACCACTTTTGTTATTGTCTTGCCAAAATAGCAAGGCAATAGCTAAGAACATAAATACTGTTTTAATGAAAAAAGAAATTATTTTTTCCGCGGGTCCGCAGGCTGTTGTTTATCAAACTACCAAAGATTATGCGAATCTGGTTCCGGTCATTATGGATAGTGAGAAAAAGAAGATTGTCTCCTACCCTGCACCAACGGATGTTTTTTATCGAGGTGTATTGGCAAAGCCTACAGCTTTGAAGAATGGCTATTTATTGGATAATCGGGGGATCAATGAGAATGTGGTATTTTTGAATTATACTTATGAAGAATATAGCCACTTGCCTGAGGCTCCTTCTCTCGATGAAATGCTTTTCAGAATTGTGGATAAGTATCCATTGAAAGAATTGATTAATTGTGGGTTGCGTTCGCAATACAAAGATGAGATAAAGGAGCTGAATGCATTGATTGATGCGAATTTCGCTGGATGTAAAAGAATAAAGATTAAGTCGTTTAATGTGATGTTAGAGCAATAAAAAAAATCCCGGGCAGATGAATGTCCGGGATTTTTTTATTTACTTGTTTTTGTCTGCAAGAAGTTGTTCTATCTCCTGACGCAGCAATACTTTTACTTGTTCCATATCCACTTTCTCGTTTAACTCTTTTTCAAGAGAAGTCACTCCTTTGTCCATGAATCCACAAGGATTGATATATTGAAAATACTTCAGATCGGTATTAACATTGAACGCTAGTCCGTGCATGGTGACATAATGACTGCTGCGAACACCAATGGCACATATTTTACGTGCACGAGGGGTTTCGCTGTCCAACCATACACCAGTAGCACTTGACAGTCGACCGGATTTTATTCCAAAATGCTGGCAAACATTGATAACGGCTCCTTCAAGCGCATGAACATATTCTTTCAGTCCTAAGTGATACTCATCCAGATTGAGGATGGGGTAGCAGACTAACTGACCGGGACCATGATAGGTAATATCACCTCCTCGATCTATATGATAAAGGGTTGCTCCTATCTTTTTAAGTTGCTCCTCTCCTATCAGCAGGTTCTGATCTTTCCCACTCCGGCCCAATGTGTATACATGCGGATGCTCGCATATGATCAGATGATTTGTATAAGGTTCTCCGGCGAGTTTCGCACGGACAATCTCATCAAAAAGTAATGTTTGCATTTTCCATGCTTCTGCATAGGAAACCAAATTCCAATCAGTATATTCCAGTTTCATACTATTAATTGCTTTTATAATTTTTTCCAATTTAAACTCAAGCTATTTAATACGACCGATACAGATGAAAATGCCATAGCTGCACTTGCCAACATTGGATTGAGTAGCAGACCATAAATGGGATAAAGCAATCCGGCCGCAAGTGGAATGCCTATCAGATTATAAATAAATGCCCAAAAAAGATTCTGATGGATCAGTCTCACTGTCTGTCTGGATAGCACAAACGCTTTAGGCAACAATAATAGATCGGAGGTTATCAGCGTGATCATTGCCACATCCATGGCAATATCCGTTCCCTTTCCCATTGCTATACTTACGTCGGCACGGGCAAGTGCCTGAGAGTCATTGATTCCGTCTCCCACCATCGCTACCACTCTGCCTTGTGCCTGAAGTTCTTTCACAAAATTCTCCTTATCTTCCGGCAATGTTTCGGCTTTATAGTCACTTATTCCTAATTCAGTAGCTACGGCAGAAGCAGTGGCCTCTCCGTCTCCCGTAAGCATATATACTTTTATTCCCATATCGCGCAAAGTCCTAACCGCATCTATCGAGGTTGGTTTTACTTTGTCGCTGATGGCAATAACGGATAAAAGAGTATTTTCTTGTCCAAAGTAAACAATACTTTTCCCTTCCTTCTGAAATTTTTCAATCATTTCTTGTGATAAACTTGAAACTGAAGCCTGAAACTCCGTTAGTAGCTTGTCGTTTCCCGCCCAATAAACCCTTTCCTCATAAATAATCTGTATGCCTTTGCCGGTAATGCTTTCAAAAGATGAAACTGATGCCGGAGCCACTTTACGTAACTGAAGTTCATTCACAATAGCACTGGCCAGAGGATGTTCTGATTTCAGCTCGGCAGCTAAAAGGATTTCCTTGTCTTGTTTTTCCTCTTTCCGTTCCCATAACCAAGAAGACACAGTGGGATGTCCTTCGGTTAAAGTTCCTGTCTTGTCCACTACCACGGCATTTACTTTTCTCATTTGCTCCAGTGCAACCGCGTCTTTTATTAAGATATGATGACTCGCTCCCTTGCCTATTCCCACCATTAAAGCAGTAGGCGTGGCAAGTCCAAGTGCACACGGACAAGCAATGACAAGCACTGACACTGCGGATAGTAAAGCATGAGAAAAGTAATCCATCCCGCCAAAAAGCATCCAGATGATAAATGTGAGAACTGAGATGGAAAGAACTACCGGCACAAAAATACCCGTGATACGATCCACAATCCGTTGTACAGGAGCTTTCGTTCCTTGTGCTTCCTGCACCATCTTAATAATATTGGCCAAGACTGTTTCTTTACCCACTTTTGCTGCTTTGAGCACAAAAGCTCCTTTCTGATTAATGGTTCCGGCCAAAACCTGATCACCCGATTTTTTTTCCGCGGCAATAGGTTCGCCCGTTATCATACTTTCATCCACAAACGAACTACCTTCATCCACGGTTCCATCCACGGGAATCTGTTCTCCGGGATGAACGCTGATCAAATCATTTGTCTTCAACAGTGAGATAAGTACAGTTTCTTCCTTTCCATCCTTGAGGATGCGTGCAGTTTTAGGTTGTAGCCCCATCAGTTTGCGGATAGCCGACGAAGTATTTCCTTTCGCTCTCTCTTCCAGAAGCTTGCCTAACAGCACGAATGCGATGATAACAGTGGCTGCTTCGTAATAAACGTGAGGCTTAAGTCCGCGATTTATCCAGAATTCAGGGAAGAATGTATTGAAAACGCTGAAGAGAAATGCGATGGAAGTACTCAAAGCCACTAATGTGTCCATGTTACTCCTGCCTAATTTCAATTGTTTCCAGGCATTGATATAAAAAGAATTGCCAAAGATGAGAATGACCGGAAGGGCAAGTATCAACATGATTTCGTTGACATACTGCATATGCATGAAAACCATGGAAAGTAACAACATAGGTATAACAAATACCCATGCCCAGAGAGTTTTCATCTTGAGGGTATGATACCTTTTTTGCTGTTCTTTTTCTTGTATTTCAACTGCATTTTCTTCCTCGATAATTAATTCATATCCTGCTTTATGTACGGCAGATTGAAGTACTTCAGGCGATAGAACCGCACGGTCAAACTCAATGGAAAGAGTGTTTGATGCCAGATTAACCGCTCCTTTTTCTACGCCTGGCAAGGCGTTTACTGTTCGTTCTACGTTATTTGCGCATCCGGCACAATGCATGTTGAGCACCGGATATATTTTTTTTTCTAATTTCTTCATAAATAATTGATCGTTTTATTCTTATTCCTTTTAACAAGCATTTATACCTATTGTTCGGTTAATAGCTAAATGCTGAAAGAGATTCCTGATAGTGTAGATAATTTCATTATCTTGCTAAGATATTTATTCAGTATATTCTTATTTATGCATCTACAGCATATATAAAAAAGCTCTACACCTTTTTTATATTTAGTGTAGACATATTCTGCATAAAGAGTAGGCTAAATAAAAAACATCTAAGGATAAAATCCCTTAGATCTCTTTATAAATAGGAGATTAAATCAATAGAGTGGAATATAGGTTCAGATAATACCTCGAAGAGACAGGTCTGGGCGGATCAATAAGTAGGGATATACAATCAATCGTTGAATACACTCCCCTCTCTGCTAATACGACTTTTTGTGGCAAAAGCATAGCCATAGGCATATCCAACGGAGTTTGCTGAGAGTCCTTAGTTAAGTCCACTTTATAGAGAGTAGTTTTACAACAATCTGTCCTTTGACGGATGGACAATTTATCGTTCTGTCTACTTACATTGTGCGCACAGCAACTCTTACATATAGGCTCATTTTTAAAATCATAATGCCCTCCACTTTCCATATCTCCTGTTTTCGCTTGTTCGCAGCGTGCACAGCAGCTAGGGATTAAATTTACTCCCACTCCCACATAAATAATTGTGAAAGAGAGTAAACAGGCTATTATAAACTTTATTCCTTTTAACATCGAGGCAAAGATAAGAATATTTAAGAGAAAAATTACAATTAATTTTTCTTATTTATTAGCTCTATTCGTTAATATGTTCTATATTTGTCGTTGACAAAAGGATAGCTTTAGAACCCTTTAAAGTATAAAAAAAAGATGAAGAAGTACTCATTTGGCCTCCTCCCTATAATTCTGTTAGCAGGAGTCACGATGTTTTCTTGTGGAGGAAAGAAGCATGGAATAGCAAAAGAACTAACAATAGATAGTGTATCAGTGAAAGAAACCTCCTACCTTTTTAATGATACTGCAAAACCATTCTGTGAATTAGACGTTCATTACACTTACATAAAGAAAGCATCGAATAAGACAGTGCAGGATAGCATAAATAATGCATTGGCTATAAACTGTCTGGGAAAAGAGTATGCAGGAAAAGATCCTAAAATAGCCATCACGGAATTTAAAAATGCCTACGTAAAAGGGTATAAAAATGATGTGGAACAGTTTTATCTGGAAGATCAAAAAAACAATCCAGATATTAAAGTCGTAGGCGGATGGTATAATTATATCAAAAATATTAAATCAAAGATCTTATTTAGTGAGGACAACTTACTTACTTATCAGATTGACACTTACGATTATACCGGAGGTGCTCATGGAAGTCATGCCTCTCTCTTTTTGAATTTTGATTTAAGAACCGGAAAGCAAGTCCATCTGAGTAACCTCTTTAATGAAGGATATGAAAAAGAGCTGACCCGTTTGTTGCTGGCTCAACTGGAAAAGAATAATAAGGTAAGCACTCAGAATGAACTGGAAGATATTGGATATTTCATCACGGAACCACTTTCCCCTACGGAGAATTTCTATTTCAATAAAGACGGGTTCTGCTTCTTTTATAATGTATATGAGATTGCGCCCTATGCAATGGGGACAACTACCATCAATATTCCCTTCTCTGCTGTAGAGTCATTGATGAAAGAAGATAATGTGGCGCAAGAATTATATTAAAAAATAGTGATCGATAAAAAATACGAAGTAAAAAAAGATGGAGTTTATCCTAAAATATTTTCCTCATTTAACTGAAGAGCAGCGTAGTCAATTTACTGCTCTTTATGATTTATATTTAGACTGGAATGCCAAGATCAACGTAATTTCAAGAAAAGATATTGAAAATCTGTACATACATCACGTACTTCACTCTCTTGGAATAGCAAAGATCATCGATTTCAAACCGAGAACTACGGTTATGGATTTAGGTACAGGCGGAGGTTTTCCTGGCATTCCGTTGGCAATTTTCTTTCCGGAAGTGCAGTTTCACTTGGTGGATAGCATTGGCAAAAAAGTTCGTGTCGCAATGGAGGTGGCCAATGCCATTGAACTGAAGAATGTAACCTTTAGCCACGCTCGTGCACAGGAAGAAAAAAATCAATTTGACTTTGTTGTAAGTCGTGCCGTAATGCCCCTTTCGGAGTTAATTAGTATAGTGAAAAAGAATATTTCAAAAAAACAAAAGAATGCACTGCCTAATGGCCTTATATGCCTTAAAGGAGGAGAACTACAAAATGAGACAGTGCTCTTTAAGAATAAAACAATAATATATAATCTTAGCGATTACTTTGAGGAAGACTTTTTTGAGACAAAGAAAGTTGTTTACGTTCCACTGGTATAAGAAAATACTTTTATGAAGATAAAGAAATTTGAATTCAATATGTTTCCTGTAAATTGCTACATTCTTAATGATGACACTAACGAAGCGGTGGTCATTGATCCAGGATGCTTTTATGATGAAGAGAAACAGGCACTTAAAAATTATATAAATAGCAACGGGCTGACCATTAAACATCTGCTGAATACTCACTTACATTTAGATCATATCTTTGGTAATCCTTTTATGTTACAAGAGTATGGTCTGAAAGCGGAAGCTAACAAAGCCGATGAATTCTGGTTAGAACGAGCTCCCCAACAGTCACGCATGTTTGGTTTTCAGCTCAAAGAAGAGCCGGTACCACTGGGTAAATATGTTTGCGACGGTGATATCATTACTTTTGGTAAAATCAAATTGGAAGCAATCCATGTTCCTGGCCATTCTCCCGGAAGTATCGTTTTTTATTGCAAACAAGAGTCTTGCATGTTTTCCGGTGATGTCTTGTTTCAGGGAAGTATTGGACGTGCCGACTTGGCTAAGGGAGATTTTGATGAATTGAGGGAAAGCATTTGCAGTCGCCTATTTGTACTTCCTAATGAAACAATTGTTTACCCCGGACACGGCGCTCCCACCACTATTGGAGCCGAAAAAACGGATAACCCATTTTTTAGATAGAAAAATGAAACTGATATACTTATTTCAAAAAAGATGAATACTATAAAAACTGATCTATTATCCAGCCGACATATTGGCGTAGAAGAGAAAGACATGGAAAGTATGCTTGCAGTCATTGGTGTAAAAAGTCTGGATGAACTGATTAACAAAACTATTCCTTCAAATATTCGTTTAAAAAAATTGCTGAAGCTTCCCGCTCCACTCACTGAACGTGCTTATTTAGAACATATTGCTGCTCTAGGTGCCAAGAACAAACTCTATACATCTTATATAGGTATGGGATGGTATGACACTATTACCCCGGCGGTGATTCAACGAAACGTATTGGAAAATCCAGTATGGTATACTTCTTACACTCCTTATCAAACAGAGGTTTCCCAAGGACGATTGGAAGCGTTAATGAACTTCCAGACAGTGGTAAGTGATTTAACTGCAATGCCATTGGCTAATTGTTCCTTGCTGGACGAGGCCACTGCTGGTGCAGAAGCTGCTACAATGATGTTGGGTCTTCGTTCCCGCAATCAGCAAAAGACGGATGCAAATGTGCTTTTCGTGGATGAAAACATTTTTCCACAAACGCTTGCAGTAATCCACACCCGGGCAATTCCTCAGGGAATAAAGATAAAGACAGGAAATTACAAAGAACTAGACTTTTCGCCCGATATATTTGGTTGTATCCTCCAATACCCTAATGCAAATGGTAATGTGGAAGATTATCACGAATTTACTGAAAAGGCACATGCCGCAGGTTGTAAAGTATCCGTAGCTACAGATATTTTGAGTCTGGCACTGCTTGTTCCCCCAGGAGAATGGGGAGCAGATATAGTTTTTGGTTCTACTCAGCGATTAGGAATCCCTATGTTTTATGGAGGGCCGTCGGCTGCATTTTTTGCCACTCGTGATGAATATAAAAGGAGTATGCCGGGACGTATTATCGGATGGTCAAAAGATAAATATGGGAAACTGTGTTACCGGATGGCATTGCAAACTCGTGAGCAACATATCAAGCGTGAAAAGGCGACTTCTAATATTTGCACCGCACAAGCATTACTTGCCACTATGGCCGGATTTTATGCGGTTTATCATGGAGCCGATGGTTTAAGAAATATTGCCAGCCGCATCCATCGGATCACTACCTATATTAATAAGGCGCTAACAAAGTTAGGATACAGGCAGCATAACGAACAATTCTTTGACACATTGCGCTTTTCATTATCAAATGAAGTTTCTGCTCAACAGATACGGACCATTGCTGAAAGTAAAGGAATTAATTTTCACTATTTTGATAATGGTGATGTGGGAATCAGCATAGACGAAACCACTGATATTCATGATGTAAATGTACTTTTATCCGTCTTCTCCATAGCAGCGGAAAAAGAGTTTTCCGAAATAACTTCTTTGCCAGAAGCTTGTTCATTAAAAGAAAGTAATAAACGTAAAAGTACCTATCTTACTCATCCTGTTTTTAATCTATATCATACGGAGACAGAGATGATGAGATACATCAAACGTCTCGACCGCAAAGATATCTCTTTGGCACATTCCATGATCTCTTTGGGGTCCTGCACCATGAAATTGAATGCCGCCGCCGAGTTATTTGCCTTGTCAAATCCGGCATTTTCATGCCTTCATCCTTTAATTCCTGAAGATCAGGCCGAAGGTTTCCATGAACTGATTAATAATTTATCTGAGTATCTAAAAGAAATTACTGGTTTTGCAGGAGTCAGTTTGCAACCAAACTCCGGTGCGGCGGGAGAATATGCCGGACTTCGGGTTATCCGTGCTTATCAGGAAAGTCAGGGACAAGGGAATCGTGATAAAGTATTGATTCCAGCTTCGGCTCACGGAACAAATCCTGCGTCGGCAGTGCAAGCCGGATTTACTCCAATCATATGTGCCTGTGACGAACAGGGTAATGTAGATATGAATGATCTGCGAACAAAAGCAGAAGAAAATCGTTACGAGTTGGCGGCATTGATGATTACCTATCCTTCCACACACGGAATTTTTGAAACAGATATTAAAGAGATTTGTAAAATTATTCATGCTTGTGGAGCACAAGTCTATATGGATGGAGCAAATATGAACGCACAATTAGGATTTACCAATCCTGGAACTATTGGTGCCGACGTATGTCATCTCAATCTTCACAAAACCTTTGCTATACCTCATGGTGGAGGAGGCCCCGGTGTAGGTCCCATTTGTGTAGCCAGTCATCTTGTACCTTTCTTGCCCGGACATCCTTTCTTTGGTTGTACTGCCCGGAATACGGTCTCTTCTGCACCTTTTGGAAGTGCCGGAGTACTTACCGTTACCTATGGCTATATACGTATGATGGGCATTGAAGGTTTGACTCAAGCAACTCGTATTGCTATTTTAAATGCTAATTATTTAGCTGTGTGTCTCAAAGATACCTATGGAATAGTGTATCATGGAGCAAATGGATTTGTGGGACATGAAATGATTTTGGAATGTCGTAATATCTATCAGGAGACAGGAATCACAGAAAATGACATTGCTAAACGATTAATGGATTATGGGTATCATGCCCCTACTCTCTCCTTTCCTGTTCATGGAACATTAATGATTGAGCCAACCGAAAGCGAAAGCTTGGCTGAATTAAATAATTTTGTAAAGGTAATGCTTTCCATCTATCAAGAAATTGAGGAAATAAAGAATGGCACGGCGGATAAGGAGGACAATGTGCTCGTAAATGCTCCCCACCCTGAATATGAAGTGGTAGCAAATGACTGGGAGCACACTTACTCCCGTGAAAAAGCTGCATACCCTATTCAGTCAGTCCGGGATAATAAATTTTGGATAAACGTGGCACGTGTGGATAATACATTGGGAGATCGCAAATTATTAACGACAAGATATGAGACATTTGAATAATCAACTAATGATGCCAAGTTTGACATAAGCCGGACGAATGAGTTTTTTAAATTGGGAAAGTCTCCAGGAAAACACGAGTGCTCCCAGAACACAGGCTATACCACCAAATATCAAGGTGCCAGGTGCTCCAATAAGAGTGGCCAGAGTTCCGGCTAAAAAGCTACCAAATGGAGCTGTTCCCATGAATGCCATGGTATAAAAACTCATAACCCGTCCTCGTTTATCATTGTCAACAATAGTCTGCAAAAGGGTATTGCTGGAAGCCATTTGCAACATCATGCCAAGTCCGGTTATAACCATCAGAGCAATAGAAAGCGGAAAAAAACGAGATAAAGAGAAAGCAACAAGTCCAAGACCAAACACCCCGGCTGCCAAGGGAATAATCTTTTCAAGTCCCAGAACTGTCTTTCGTGACGCAAGATAGATAGCGCCTATTAATGCGCCAATGCCAGTCGCTCCCACAAGAAATCCATAAAGATGAGAATTACCATGAAAAACCTCTTTAACAAAAACAGGCATAAGAATAGAATACGGCATGCCCATTAAACTGATCAACGCAAGCAAAAGAATAGTTGATTTTATAGGAACAAAACCAAATGTATAAGCAAAGCCTTCCTTTAGTTCCCTTAAAACATTCGGATTTTCACTCTTTCGCTTCTGAGGCTTTACTGTCATGCAAAGAAGCGAAGCAATGACAAATATATAACTTAAACCATTGATCAAAAAACAGATTCCTTCTCCCAGAGAAGCAATCAGCACACCCGCTATGGAAGGGCCTAATAACCTTGCACCATTAACCATTGAAGAATTTAAGGCAATGGCATTTCCCAAATCATTCTTATTTTCTACCATTTCAATGACAAAAGATTGTCGAGCAGGAGTATCAAAGGCATTGATGCAACCAAGAATTACACTTAGTAACAAAACATTCCAAACCGCTATTGTTCCGGTAAAAAATAATAAAGCCAAGATTAGGGCCTGAAACATAGAACATATTTGAGTCGCAATTAAAATATGATAGCGATTCCAACGATCAGTCAACACACCTGCAAAAGGTGCTAGTATAAAAGTAGGTATCTGTCCGGCAAAGCCGACAACACCCAATAAAAAAGCAGAACCAGTAAGACGATATACTAGCCACGGAATAGCTATTCGCTGTATCCATGTACCGATCATAGAAAGGCTTTGACCACTGAAAAAAAGACGATAATTCTTGTATTGAAGGGAACGAAAAACATTTTTAAACCCTGTAAGCTCCTTCTTTGCAGCATACTTGCCGAAACCTTTTTCCATCTAAATTATATTTTCTTTGCCCACATAACAGCAAAATCATAATATTTGTACAGACAATCCACATACTGAAATCCAATTTCTTTCAACCAATTTAATTGAGTGACCACTGAAGTACGTCTGTCTAATTTAATACGTTCGTAAGTAACATCCAACTCTTCTCTGGTCAACACAGAGTGTTCAATTTTATTGCACCATTGAGAATGGTATATATTTTGTATAAAAGAATTCTCACCTGCTATCTGATCGGCATTAATAAAAACGCCACCAGGTTTCAGTCCTTTATAAATATTTTTATATAATGCCTGCTTAGCTTTATCTTCAAGATGATGAATGGCTAATGATGAAATAATAGCATCGTATTTATTTTCCATATCAAATAAAGAAAAGTCAGCTTGAATCATTTTAATATTTTGGATAGAAGCAAACCTTTTTCGGGCAATTTCCAACATTTTCTCGGATAAATCAATGAGCGTCATTTGCGCTTCGGGATACTTTTCTATTACTTTCCAAGAAAATATTCCAGTGCCCGCACCTAAATCAAGGATTAATGGATGCAAACTTTCTAAATTCAGATTTCCTACTGCGACATCATAAAAATCATTAAAACAAGGAATCAATATTTTTCGTTGACTATCATATTGCTCCGAAACTTTATTAAATTGATCTTGTATATTCATTATTTAAATGATTAATTTGTTTAATATTCAGTGCTAGAATAGTACGGCTCATAATATCGGTTAAATAAAACTTTCGAGCTGCCCTATGATTGTATGCTTATTTGTACATATAATACCACCAATATGTATTTCCATAACTGCGGCGCATAATATTTTTTGCTGAAGCTGAATTATTCTGTTCAGCTTTTAATTTCAAAAACTGATTAAATTTTTTCTTTATATCCGGACTTACACTTAATAGAGTCTCTTTATAAAGAGAATTGTAAAGAACCATTGCTTCTGCGTAATGTTTAGGTAAAGGACCTTTATAGAAAGTAGAATATCGTTTTGCTCCCACAACAAATCTAGATGGATTTTTATTAAGTAATGTTGCCATCATGTAATAGTCATAAGCAACTTTATTAGATAAGTTGTCATGATAAAAATGATTAAGAAATTCTGTATATTTTCCTTTAGATGGCATTGGATAATAGTTGTTGGATAAACGTTTTTTAATGTTTGCTAATAGAGTATCGTTACTTAAAAGTGTAGTATCCAGAGAGAGTTTGTAGAGTTTTTCAGCAAAGTCATGATGAAACCATGTGTTTTTTAAATCAGAACTTATTTTTTTTGCAACATCCCAATGTCCATTAGTTATTGCCATAAGAACAAAATTTCGTTGTATTCGAAAAGAACTTCTATTTTGAAAATATTCATTATCAGCCCAGTTCACTGCTAAATGCTTTGCTCCTAAATAAAAATAAATAATAGCTCCTTCTGGGTGAGCCGGCTTTCCTTCTATATAATCTAGAAATAAACCGTCTGTGCCAAAATTTTGTGCATATTCAAACATTTGCTCTCCGGATTTGCCCGAAAGTACCAAAGCAAAATTACGTAATACAGTCATTTCTCTTGTGGGATAAGGCGCTCTTTTCCCAACACGTAAAGCCCTGTCAAAATTTCCTTCCTGGATGGAGCGGTCTATTATCATTTCATATCTAAAATCAATGCTGCTATTTGATAAACTAGCTGTAATCATACACAAAAGGAGCAATCCTATAAGATTAGTATAAGTCCATTTAGTATATGATTTTATCCTATTTTCGAATGGAAAAAGACGTTGCTTGATCACAAAAAATAAGAAAAAGAATAAAAGAAATAAGTGTGGCAATAAATTCATCCAACTTTGCCAGAAAGGAATAACTGGATGAATTCCAAAAAGCACTTGTTCATATGATGAATGTGGATAAATAAAATGAACTGATACAAAAAAGAATAATGAGTACAATACTAAACATAATAAATAAGTGAATGTCCTTTTCCTGTAATGAATAGAACAAGTACTACTTATCAAAATAAGTACAAAGAAATAAATAGCAATACTGCCCGATATTCCATAAAATAAAAGAGGGAATAACCAACACAATGTAATAAAGCGTTTGCTAGGATTCTCTATTTTTCGAAAAAAATAATAACTTAATAGTATAAAAAGCATTCCCAATATACTAGTAAATATATATTCTACATAATTCATTAAATAGAAAGAGCGCCCAACATTTGTTGCAATAATTAAGAGTAAAAATGAGGGAATATATGAGAATATTAAGTATTTCTTATTAAAGTCAAACGATTTATGAGTAAGCCATTGAATAGATTGTAGTAATATTGTGATAATGAGTGCTCCAAGCCATGGATAATACAAAAATTGAGTAAAGAAGCAAGCAATATAAAGCATTATTCCTCCCGGTTGACTCGCTTTATCTAGGAAGAAAGAGTAATTATAGACAAAGAGAGAAAGATCTTCTGCCATGTTAAGCAAATAACGATAACTTACAGAAAGATATGTAAAACAGAATATACAGAAAAGAAGCCCGCTAACGCAGGATACGATACGGGCTGTTTTTTTTTCCGAATAGGAATTATATCGGTACATAAATATTTATTTTGTCTTGCGCAAAACCATAGCCGAACGAGCCGGTATATAAAGTTTTAGCCATTCTTTCTTTTCACCTTTATAGAGAGGATCAAAATTAGTATAATGTTTTATGCTGTCATCAGTAAATCCATTTCCACCAAACTCTTTGGCGTCTGTATTCAATAATACTTCATAACTACCAAGTTCTACCAGAAAACCATAATCAGTATAAGATTTAGCTGGACTAAAGTTAAATACAAAAATTAGATTGCTCCGCTGGTACACTAATATTTGGTCTCCATCATTATGCCAGATTTCTTGTATTGGAGTAGATTGAAATCCTTTATTTTCTTTGATTAGTTCAATCATCTTTTCATCAAAATCAGCCATGTAATGGTATGTCAAGTTCTTGTTATCTACAAGATTCCATTGACGACGTGCATATTTACAGGACCATCCATTTCCATCTCGTGGAAAATCAATCCATTCCGGGTGACCAAATTCATTACCCATAAAATTAAGGTAACCTCCATTTATGGTTGTCGCTGTGATTAGACGAATCATTTTATGAAGAGCAATACCACGATTCACAATATAATTTTCATCACCTATTTGCATGTGCCAATACATGTCGGCATCTATCAGACGAAAAATAATAGTTTTATCTCCCACCAACGCCTGGTCATGACTTTCTGTGTATGATATCGTTTTCTCATCTTTACGACGATTAGTAACTTCCCAAAAAATAGAGGATGGTTTCCAATCTTCGTCAATCTTTTCTTTGATCGTCTTTATCCAATAATCAGGAATATTCATCGCCATGCGATAATCAAAGCCATATCCTCCGTCTTTCTGTTTTACAGCAAGCCCCGGCATTCCAGATACATCTTCCGCAACAGTAATTGCTTTTGGATTTACCTGATGTACCAGCTTATTCGCTAATGTAAGATAGCAAATTGCATCGTCATCCTGATGCCCATTATAATAAGCGCCATAATCAAGAAAAGATTCCCCCATGCCATGGCTATAATATAGCATTGAGGTTACTCCATCAAAACGGAAGCCATCAAACTTATATTCTTCCAACCAATATTTACAATTAGAAAGTAGAAAATGTAAAACTTCATCTTTTCCATAATCAAAACAAAGGGAATCCCATGCTAAATGTTCTCTTCTGCTACCTTGACAGAAATACTGGAAAGGATCACCTGCTAAGTTCGCTAATCCTTCCACTTCATTCTTAACTGCATGAGAATGAACAATATCCATTATTACAGCAATACCCAATCCATGAGCCGTGTCAATTAATTGTTTAAGCTCTTCAGGTGTTCCGAAACACGATGAAAAATGCGGCTCGACTGGCCGTGCGGACTCACACTAGCTTCGGTCCGTCGACGCTGCGGGGAATGACCCGTTGGATGAACGACAATCGAACGCATCGGCGGCGGCGGCCCCGGAGCCCTCGGCTGG
>JAATGU010000120.1 GCA_015654535.1 Bacteroidales bacterium | reverse complement strand
GTTCGCACGGGCAGTTAATTGACTATGATGAGACGGGTATAAATAACTCTGTTGTATCTTTAACCAAGACGATTCCTTCTTCTTTTACGTCTGATGACGCAACAACAGCTATGGACGCTTATCATAAAGTATTTTATAGCGGTAATAACCAGCTTTATTACACCAAGTCAAATAAGCAAGGTTTGGCTATAGCCGCTATTTGGACACAAGCTATCTATTGGGATATTATGATGAACGCTTATAAACGTACGGGAGCTGACAAGTATAAAACTCTGATCGCGGGTATTTATGAAGGTGGTTATGAAAAGTATGATAGTTATAACTGGCAAAATACCAAAGTGTGGTTTATCTATGATGATATGATGTGGTGGATTATCTCTTTGGGCCGTGCGTATGAAGTAACTGGTGAACAAAAATATTTAGATGCGTCAATTTCCGGATTTGATCGCGTTTGGAATGGTCGTACTAATCCTGTAGTAGGTGACGGTGGTGATCAAAGTGGATCTTACGATGCTGATAAAGGTGGTCTGTGGTGGAATTTTGTACACGATGGAAAAATGTCTTGCATTAATTATCCTACTGTGATAGGAGCTATGACACTTTATAATTCTACAAAAGATGAAAGTTACTTTAACAAGGCAAAAGAGATCTATGCTTGGTCTCGTGATGTTTTTTTTGACAAAACCAATGGGCGAGTAGCAGATAATATGCATTATAACTCAAGTAGCTCTAATGGAATGAGCATTGACTGGACATTACAACTCTACAACCAAGGTACATTTATTGGTGCAGCAATGCTGTTATATAATGCAACCAAGGATCAGTCTTATTTGGATGATGCTATCTTAGCTGCCAATTGTGTGAAGTACAATATGAGTAATGGATTAGAGATATTGCCTTATAAAACAGGTGTGGAACAAGGCATTTACGCCGCGATCTTTTCACAATACATTATCCGCTTAATAGAAGATGGACATCAGTATCAATACCTTCCCTGGTTACGTTACAATATCGACTTAGGTTGGAGTAATCGTAACACGGCAACAAATCTGACTTATAAAGATTTTGCAAATCCTTGTCCCACTGGTGTAATGGAAGTTTATGATGCAAGTGCCGTTCCTGCTCTGATGCAAGTAATACCTGAACCCTCTGCTGATATACTTGAATCTGATGCAACGGTTAACCTGCATGGAGCCACTCAGGGTATCACCGATCTTAAAACTACCTCTAAAGCTGCTTCTTATACTAATCCTGTGGATAAATTATTCTCCATTGTGGTAGACAATTCCACGGCTATAACGGAAGGTGTGACTCAGGATAAAGTGTCTGTATATTCAGTTAACCATCAAGTGGTCGTAGATAGTGCCACTCCTGTTAAAGTTGATGTTTTGACTGGTGAGTGGAAACTTGGTTATACTCAAAAAAAAAATTCTGACCAATTAAAAATTTCGTTGCTTCAAGGATTTTATATTGTAAAGGTCGGTAATCAGTCTATTAAAGTAAAAAATTGAATCTGGACAACACATTTTTTATTATTAATAACATTAATTCTATGAAGAACATGAAACATTTACTCAAAAAGAATTGTCTTACAAAAGTTTGTGCCTATTTGTGCCTTTATCTTGTGGGCATTCAGCCTATGATGGCGCAAGGAAGTTGGCAAAAGAAACAAGCGCCTATAATGACGCAGTGGTCTCAGAACATTGATACGACCAAGGTAATGAGCGAGTATCCTCGTCCACAAATGGTACGTAAAAGCTGGATGAATCTGAATGGTGTTTGGGATTTAAAGAAGTTTGCTTCTAGTGATATCAGTGCGTATAAGTTTGATGTGAACTATGATCAACGCATCTTGGTTCCGTTCCCAGTGGAGTCGGCTCTCTCTGGTATTATGGATACTGATTATTCTAATCAAGAAAAGTCGTACATTTATCGTCGTTATTTTTCTTTGCTTGATGAGATGAAAGGTAAAAAAATTCTATTGAATTTTGGTGCTGTTGATTGGTATTGCGAAGTATTTGTAAATGGAAAGAGTGTAGGTTCACACAAAGGTGGTTACGATCCCTTCTCTTTTGATATCACCAATGCATTGAAAGAATCGGGTGAGCAAGAATTGCAGGTTCAAGTATACGATCCCACACAAGGAGGCATTCCTCATGGAAAACAAAATTTGAATCCAGAAGGTATTTGGTATACCCCATCAAGTGGTATTTGGCAGACAGTTTGGCTAGAGCCCGTTGAAACTTCACACATTAATGACTTCTCTATTATTCCTGATATAGATAATAACCGTGTAAAGATAGCCGTAAATGCTCCTGATGCTTCTACCTCGGCAAAAGTAAAAATTACCATTTTTGACGGTAATACTCAAGTTACTGCTGCCACTACTATGGTAGGAACAGAAGTGGCTATCCCTATGGCTAACGCGAAACTTTGGTCACCGGATTCTCCTTTTCTTTATAAATTGAAATTTGAATTGGAAGATGCTGGAAACACAGTAGACGAAATAGGTAGCTACTTCGGTATGCGTAAAATCAGTTTAGCTAAAATTAATGATTATCCTCGTATTTTACTGAATAATAAAATAGTCTTTTCCTGGGGCACTTTGGATCAAGGTTTTTGGCCTGATGGTATTTATACTGCTCCAAGCTATGATGCATTGGCATATGATTTGGTTAAAACCAAAGAGTTTGGCATGAATATGGTTCGTAAACATATTAAGGTAGAACCGGCCCGCTGGTATTATGACTGCGATTCTCTGGGCTTAATGGTATGGCAGGATATGCCTTGTTCCGATGATCCTCAAACAGCGCTTATGGGAGATGCTGCCTGGATTAAGAGTAACTTCCTTCGAGAGACTACAAACATTGTAAATAGTTTAAAGAATTTTCCGAGTATTGTTGTTTGGATTCCTTTTAATGAAGGATGGGGACAATACCGTAACACGAATAGTACTAGTATGGAAGATGGTGATGATTCTCACACAAAAGCCGGAGTAAGTTTAATTAGAAAATTAGATGATACACGTCTTATTGATCCTGCAAGCGGATGGAATAGTTATGAATGCGGTGATATCATAGCAAAACATCTTTACTCAGGTCCAGGGGTAATGGATAATACCTATAAACACAGAGCAAGTGTTTGTGGCGAATCAGGTGGCTGGGGATATTTAGTGGATGGACATACTTGGGGAAGCAAAGGAAATCCTTACGGATGGGCGTCTGATCCTACCGATTTAGCCAACAAAATTATAGATATGACTGATATTGCTATAGGTTTGAAAGTAAGTCAAGGACTTTGCGGAGTAGTTTACACACAAATATCGGATGTAGAACAGGAATTAAATGGCTTGATGACTTATGACCGTATAGACAAAATGCCTGCTAATCAAATAGCACGTGTGGCCGAGGCTATACAGAAAGTAAGTACTACTAGTTTTGATACTTATTTTCCTACAGCTAGTCAATCAGACACCATTAATTGGAAGTATAAACTTAATACTGATACAGATCCTCAAGATTGGAATAAAATAAATTATGATGATTCTGGTTGGGCCATAGGAAAATCCGGCTTTGGTAACCTTGACCCACCTAACACAACTACTCGTACTAATTGGAGCTCAAAGACGATCTATCTTCGTAGGAATATTCATATTGGTGATTTAACCTCAGAAAACTTGGCTTCATTGAAACTTAATATCTATCATGACGAGGATTTTGAAATTTATATTAATGGTATTCTTGCAGCATCAGAAACAGGCTATATCACTAATTATAAACTTTATTCTATTAATTCTGATGCTCTGGCAGCAATGAAAACAAATAGTGACAATCTATTTGCTATTAAATGTAAACAAACTGGAGGTGGACAATTTATTGATATGGGATTGGTCTTGCAGAAGCTTGATACCACAACAGTTGATAATCCTGGTGATGATGAGAGTACATTTACAAAAATCAGTACGCCTGAACAACTGGATGCAATTCGCAACAATCTCGATAAAGATGGTACGCATATAGTAGGTAACTATATTTTAGAACAAGATATTGATATGTCAGGTTTTGATAATTTTGTTCCTATTGGTCAAGTAAACGGCGTAAATACTCCGTTCGACGGCTTTTTCTCAGGCAATGGCTACTCTATTAAAAATCTTAAAATTAATAGAGCTGACGTAAATAACCAAGGACTCTTTGCTTATGGTGAGAATGCTACTTTTGTGGACCTTGCCCTTGATAATGTAAATATTGTAGGTAAATCAGATGTTGGTGCCCTCATGGGAAAAGGAGTAGGAGATTGTATCGAAAAAGTTTCTGTAACAGGTTATGTAGAAGGTGTGGACCATGTAGGTGGACTTGCTGGAGGAACTGATAGTAATGGAGTAACATATATCAAAAACTGTTATGTAAACGGAACAGTAAAAACTCGTTCTACTCAGGTGGGAGGAATACTTGGTATTGCCAGAAAAGTAACTATTGAGAATTCATATGCTGCAGGTAAAGTGAAAGCTCCGACTACAAATCAAGGTAATAATGCAGGCGGCCTTATCGGCTTACTGGAGGATAAAGGTGTTTATATCAGGAACTGTGTTGCTTTACAAGATTCTGTTATCGGTGGTTCTTCCAGTCAGTTTGTTCCGCGCGGCAGTGGTTGTACATTAGCTGATGGAGCACGTATTTATACACGTTCAGATATGGTATTGGCTGACTACGCTACTGATGATCATGGACTCGGGCGGGCTACTGCCGACCAAATATTTACTCCGGAAACATTTTATGAAAAGAGTTCCTATGATATGAAAATGGGCTGGGATTTTAATAATGTATGGATTATGAAGGACGGTTCTTATCCTTTGTTGAAACTTCAGGAATCTACAGGTATTACCAAAGAAGTAGTCGATAATTCCGTTCCTTGGATTTATTCCGTTCAGAGTCATCTTATTATTAAAACGCAGCAACCTGCAATCATATATGTTTATAATATAGGTGGAAGTTTGTTTAAGGAAAAAAAGAGTGCTGGCAATTATGTTAGCATAGAAGCTCCTAAAGGTATGTACATTGTAAAATGTGTATTTAATAATAGTTCTGTTAGTAAAAAGGTTATGAACAAGTAACTATTGTTTTCTTGAGGGACTTAATTGCAGTAGATCCGGACTTATTTATCCGGACCTACTCTTTTTAATAGCTTTATACCTGACGATACTTTATTTGGTAAAAATAGAATTAATTAATAGCGAAATTATTAATCAATTAACTATCTTTGAATTGTTTTATATCGAATTCCCTTATATATCAATATAGTTATAATGAAACCTAAGTCATATACAACTTATGATGATATAAAAAACGGAGCAGATATTAAGTTTTTTATGAGTAATAGTCCAAATTATAAAAAAGGTATAACTGATGAATGTGTTCCGCTGTCATTGTCGAAAGACAAAAGGGCATTCTTATATGATAAAATGAAAAATTGAAGAACCTATAAAATTAATAGAATGAAGAAACTTGTAATTACATTATTTACCATTTTTAGCTTAGTATCACTCCACGCTCAGCAAGAGTATAAAGCCTATGTTGTTTCTAATGCTCACTTTGATACTCAGTGGAACTGGGATGTGAAACAATCGATCAATGAGTTTGTGTATCATACAATGGTACAGAACATCTGGTTGTTGGAGAAATATCCCGATTATGTTTTTAACTTTGAAGGAGGAGTTAAATATCAGTGGATGAAAGAATACTATCCCTTGGAATATGAAAAAGTAAAGAAATTTATTGCCCAAGGGAGATGGAATGTAGCAGGTAGTGCCTGGGATGCCACTGATTCGAATATTCCCTCACCTGAGTCGTTTTTTAGAAGTATTCTGTTAGGACAGAATCTATATAAGAAAGAGTTCGGCATTAAATCAAAAGATATTTTCCTTCCAGACTGCTTTGGCTTTGGATATGCTCTTCCTACAATTGCTGCTCATGCCGGACTTATTGGCTTTTCTACTCAAAAATTACAATGGAGGCTTCATCCTTTTTATGGTGATTCTAAAGTTCCTTTCAATATTGGTTTGTGGCAAGGAATTGATGGATCGCGTATTATGGCTGCGTTAAACGCGATGAATTATACTCATAGTTGGAACAATGAAGATATAAGCAATAATAAAGAATTAATTTCTTTGGCTAAAGAAAGTGTTAATAATACTGCTCTCAGATATTATGGAACGGGTGATACCGGAGGCTCGCCAACTATTTCTTCTGTTGTTTCTTTGGAAAAAGGTATAAAGGGTAATGGTCCGGTAAAGATTATAAGTGCTCGTTCTTATCAACTTTATGAAGATTACCTGCCATTTGAAAAACATCCGGAACTCCCGGTCTATAATGGAGAGTTATTAATGGATGTTCATGGAACTGGATGTTATACTTCTCAAGCTGCAATGAAACGTTTTAATCGTCGCAATGAACAATTGGGTGATGCAGCCGAGAAGGCTTCGGTTGTAGCTGATTTCTTTGGTGGCGTTACATATCCGACTGCCATTCTGGATGAATCATGGAAACGTTTTATCTGGCATCAGTTTCATGATGACTTAACTGGCACAAGCATACCTAAAGCTTATACTTACTCATGGAATGATGAATTGATTTCTCAGAGTCGCTTTGCTGATATCATAAAAACGGCTACAGGATCTGTTGCCCAGGCTCTTGATACAAAAGTAAAAGGGACACCTGTTGTTGTTTATAATCCCTTGGCTTCTTCACGTAAAGATATGGTTGAGGCAGATATACCTGCATCAGTTAGTCCAGCAGGAATCAAAGTTTATGCACCGAATGGAAAAGAAATAGCTGCACAACTGCTTTCATATAAGAAGGGGACGGCTCATGTGGCCTTTGCTGCTGAGACTGCTCCGGTAAGTTATGCTGTTTATGACGTCCGTTTGGGTAAATCAAACAAAACTAAAAGCAGTATAAAAGTAACTTCTAATTCGCTGGAAAATAGTGTCTATAAAATAATACTTAATACCGATGGAGATATCAAATCAATTGTTGATAAACGATTTAACCGTGAATTGGTAAAAGATGGAAAAGCGATTCGTTTAGCGTTTTTTCCATCAGATGAATCGTTTGACTGGCCTGCTTGGGAAGTATTGAAGAAAACAGTGGACGGGATTCCTGTTTCGGTAACAGATGATGTACATATTACAATAGAAGAAAACGGTCCGCTTTGCGCAACCTTGAAGGTGGAAAGAAAACATGCCAATTCTACTTTTGTACAACGTATACGATTAACGGAAGGAGCAAATGATGATCGTATTGATATTATTAATGATATTGATTGGGGCTCACAAAATGCTTTATTAAAAGCCGAATTTCCTTTAAGCGTTGCCAATTCTAAAGCTACATATGATATTGGCATTGGTTCAGTGCAACGAGGTAATAATACTGATAATGCTTATGAAGTGTATGCACAGCAATGGGCTGATTTGACTGCTGAAGATGGCAGCTATGGGGTGTCTATCCTTAATAATTGCAAGTATGGTTGGGATAAACCCAATGACAACACGCTTCGCCTCACTTTACTACATACGCCGAAAACAGATAAAGGATATAAGTATCAGGAAAAACAAGATATGGGTCATCATTCCTTTACATACTCTATTTTGGGGCATGCCGTTACTCCTGATCAAAAAGATAAAATTGCATGGAAAGCAGATGCTTTGAATAATCCAATGCTGCCATTTATCTCTTCTAAACACGTAGGTAAACTAGGTTCTGAGTTCTCTTTTATAAAAACGAATACCCCTCAGGTTGCTATAAAGGCATTAAAGAAATCGGAAGATGGGCAATCATACATTGTGCGTTTGTATGAATTGGATGGACATGCTGCTAATAATGTCGAAATAGAATTTCCATCAGCTATTGAATCGGCTCAGGAACTTAATGGTATCGAGGAAGCTATTGGCCAGGCAACGGTAAAGGGCAATAAAATAGTGTTTAGTACTACTGCTTACAAACCTAAAACATTTGGTGTAAAGTTGAAAAAGGCGACTGTTGCATTACCTCAAACATTAAATATACCTATTGATTTGGAATATAATGACCAAGCTTTTACTCCTGATGCATTCCGAAATACGGGACGGTTTGACAAAGATGGAAATTCTTATTCCGCGGAACTTATTGGAAAAAATGTGGTGAGTGACGGTATTACTTTCAATATTGCTTCGGTGGAAAATAATAATGTGATTAAGTGCAAAAAGAATATTATTAAGCTGCCGGAAAATAGTAAATGTACAAAATTGTACATACTTGCTGCATCTACGGACAAAGACCGCAAGGCCACTTTCAAAGTTGATGGAAAAGAGCAGACATTTGAAGTGCCTTACTATTCTGGTTTCTATGGACAATGGGGACAAACAGGATTTAGTGAAGGATATGTCAAAGATGCTTCTTTAGCTTATGTTGGATCTCACCGTCACAATAGAGGAGGAAACGAAGCATATACATTTACCTATATGTATAAATTGTGCTTAACAGTTCCTGAAGGGGCAAAAGAATTGCAACTTCCTGATGATGATAATATCGCAGTATTTGCAGTGACCTTGTCTGATAATGTTTGTGACAATGTAAAACCAGCAGGTGAGATGAGAGCTTTACCTCAACAAACACAACAAAAGTAAGATAAATAAAAGAATGTTAATAAAATAGTATTATGAAAAAAGAAAATTCAACAATGCGTATCTTGCCGGTTATGCTGGGGTTCTTTATCATGGGTTTTTGTGACCTTGTGGGAATTTCAGTCACCTATGCCAAAGAACAATTTTCCTGGAGTGATTCTCAGGCTGGTTTCCTTCCTTCAATGGTCTTTATCTGGTTTTTTATTCTTTCGGTTCCTACTGCCATCATCATGGGAAAGATTGGAAGAAAGAATACGGTATTAATAAGTATGCTCTTTACTGTTCTGGGAATGATTGCTCCTTTGATCAGTTTTGATACGTACAGTTGTTACATTGCTTTTGCCTTGCTTGGTATAGGAAACACAATATTGCAGGTTTCCCTGAATCCGCTGTTATCCAATATTATTAAGGGAGATAAACTGACAAGCAGCCTTACGGCCGGACAATTCATTAAAGCAATATCTTCTTTTGTAGGTCCTCTTGTTGCAGGATTCTGCTCCCTTTCTCTAGGAAACTGGACTTATATGTTTCCTATTTATGCACTTGTAACCGCTATTTCTGCAGCATGGCTGCTTTTTACCAATATAGATGAGAGTAAAACCATCGAGAAAAGTTCTTCTTTATGGGAGACCCTTAAGTTATTGGGAGACACCAAAGTGCGTCTTTTATTCTTCGGCATACTTTGTGTGGTTGGATTAGATGTAGGAATGAATGTTCTTACTCCTAAATTGCTGGTTGAACGTGTGTTGGATATTACTAAAGAAAGTGCAGGTTATGGTTCCAGCTGGTATTTCGCCGCCCGTACATTGGGTACACTTGCGGGAGCTTTTTTATTGGCTAAAGTATCTGAAAGAAAATATTTCAGGGTGAATATGCTCATTGCTTTTTGTGGAGTAGCCGGGTTATATTTTGCAAATAGTCAGTTTCTGATTTTATCTCTGGTTTGCATCGTAGCTTTCACTTCTTCCAGTATTTTTGCTGTGATTTATTCCATGGCTTTAAAAGCTAATCCCAAACATGGAAATGAAATTTCCGGATTGATGATCACAGGCGTTTCCGGTGGTGCCATTGTTCCACCTTTAATGGGAATCTCCGCCGATAGTTTAGGTGGACAAAGTGGTTCGGTACTGATTGTAATGGTCTGTGTAATCTATTTATTATATTGTTCTTATGGAGTAAAAGTAGATATGAAGTAAAGTTAGGTATGAGGCTTAGTAGTCCGTTATGCATGGGCAGATGATCATCTGTATAATGGTGCCGGACTTCCGGCATCTTTTATTGTTCTCTTGTACAAAAGAAATAGATCTTTTGTACAAGAGAATTAATTGTATTGTACAGAAGAATGAATTATCCTGTACAAAAAGAGAACGACTTCTCTAAAAGATTACACAGGTAATATTTGTGTAATCTTAAATCACTGAAATCCGACATCAAAAAGTCCGGTGGTATAATACAATATGAAATTATACTACGGTAAAGTGGTGTACATGGTGTACATAAATTGTCCTTTTTTCGTTTTACAAAATCATTTTTTGAAAATTCCGCAAATTGCAGAATTTTTAAAAAATGATTTCCTGAAAGCCAAAAGAGCCTTTTTAAGTACACCATGTACACCATTCTTCAAACAAAAATCGCTTATTTTTATCAGAGTAATAGAATAAAATCAGGAACCGGATAGGAAAAGAAGGATAGAAAGAATCTTCAGGATGAGTATTGATTTTCAGGGGAAAGATAGCAAGTAAGACAAATAGTGCATAGGTACTACCGGAAGAAACATTGCCCATAAATGTATGATGGGAATACAAGCAAAGGAAGCATCTGGGAAAGTCCTTCTTTTGTGTCTTCAAATAAGGAAGTGGATAATCTCGAATATTAAAAATAAAGAGAACCAAACAACGGTGTTTTGTTCTCTTTATTATGCTTTGTGACTTTTTAAGGACCGACTAATTATTCTAATGGTGCCTTTTTTTGTATCCTAATTGATCAAAGTTGTATCTTAATCGATCGAAAATTATTTAGGACACGTTTTTGTCAGGTACAGTAATATCCTTTAATATACTTCTATATAAGTTTGGGCAGAGATTAGTTCTATCACATTCTATACAATAAAAATACTAATTTCAACCTTTGTTTTTAGTTTTAATAATTCTAGTAACCTGAATTTAAAAAAACATGAAAAAAATACTCATTATCATTTTTGCTATCATTGTATCGGCGGCCTCCTTTGCCCAAACATGGACAAATCCCTTTACTCAATTAGGTGGAATTGGCGACCCCTACATTTTAAAAGACCGGGGCACCTATTATTTATACTCAAGCAATGGTGAAGATCAGGCTTTAAAATGCTGGTCGTCAAAAGATCTTATTTCCTGGTCGGCCCCATTTATATGTTCAACTGATTTCTATATAAAAGGGGCGTATGCTCCCGAAGTAAAATATTGGAACGGAGTCTATTACATGTATACCTCCCCATATGGTAACGGACATTATGTCTTAACAAGCACTAGTCCGAAAGGACCGTTTAAAGCCGTTACAGGTAATCTGGGAAAAGTGATTGATGGGGATGTTTTTATAGATGATGATGCAAGCTGGTATTTCTACCATGCCGATGGTTCCGGTGTTCTTGGTTGTGCTATGCCTACCCCGACATCGATCGGTGCGGATGTGAATTTAAACGTGCAAATGGATGGCCAATGGACGGAAGGACCAAGTGTCATCAAAAGAAATGGTACTTACTACTTGTTGTATACAGGTAACCATGTATTATCACCGGGTTATAGGATTGATTATGCAAAGAATATAATAGGACCTATAAAAAAGTATACACCACAAGCCGCTCAGAATCCTGTTTTGATAAGTAGTGAAGGTACTTTTGTCGGCTTGGGTCATGGAACCGCCTTTATCGGACCTGACCTGGATACCTACTATTTTTGCTATCACAATCTTTCTGCCAATAATGGAGGAAGTCCCAGCCGATATTTCAATGTCGATCGCATGGCTTGGAACGGGGATAAGCTATTAATCCTTGGACCTACTTACTGGCCTCAACAAGCTCCTCAACTTGCAACTACAGATTATTTAAACAGAACCGATATTGGAATTGACTGGACAATGCCAAATGGAGGCAATTGGGGGATGAGCAATCAGGAGCTGATGTTTCAGGATGCTATGAATGAAACCTTAGAAACCCCATACAAAGCGATTTTTTCGTCGGCGACCGCTTCCGATTATACCGCTGAGTTTACAATTAAGGAATCAGCAAGACAAAACAATTCGTCAAAGACAGGAGCTGTTTTCAGTTACAGCAACGAACAAAACTATGGGATAGCCGTATTTCATAGTTATACCAATCAGTTAGAAATTAATTTTTTGATAGATAATACCTGGGGAACCTCTCAATATTTCAATCTGCCTTTAGATTTTAATTATGCTGTGTGGCACAGTATACGAATTGAAAAACAACGTTCAAGTTACAAGTTTTATGTCGATGGACTGCAAAAAGCTTCCTTGACAAGTAACTTGCCAGGTGGGCGTGTGGGGTATATGACTAGCTGGAGCACAGGAAATTTTTCATACATAGCTCTTAGCAACAAAGTGAATGGATCGGGCATTTTCGATACCTATAAACCCATCCCGGGCAATATTGCCGCTGTTCATTATAATTCAGGTGGTGAAGGTGTGGGTTATCATGACCTTACTCTAGGAAATGCAGGTGGACAATACATCCGGAACGATAGTGCAGACATCAGCTCAAATTCTGAGGGTGGATATCATATCAGCAGTAACCAAACCGGCGAATGGTATAAATACAATGTAAATGTACAAGCTTCCGGCGTCTATAATGTCGGGATCAGGTATGCCACAACAAGTACCACATGCCAGATAAAAATCTGGCAAGGTGCCACCGAAGTGACAGGAGTTATTAACCTACCTGCTACCGGCGGATTGAGTACATGGCAAACAGTTACAATTCATGGACTGAACTTAGCTGCTGGCAATCAGACACTAAAAGTAGAAACCATTGCCGGTGACTTTAACTTCTACGAAATGCAGTTTAAAACTGCCGAAAATGAAATAGTCACTAAAACCGATCATTTTGATACGAACTACAGTTCCGACTGGAACTATAGTGATGGGAACTGGACAATTGAATCCGGGCAGGCCAACATAAATGGTTATGGCAAAATGTGCCTTGGCAGTATAGGTTGGACGGATTATACCGTTGAAGCAGATGTAACCTATTTAAATTCCATGAATGCAGGGATCATTTTTCGAGTCACCAATCCCGCCCAGGGAGGAGCCGATGATAATTCAGCCTTAGGTACAGATTTCCTTCAGGGATATTTTGTTGGAATCTATAATACATCAGTCACCCTTGGAAAACAAAATTATGGTTGGGCGCAATTAGTTTCGGCACCAGGCACCTATTCGCTTAATACAACTTATCATATCAAGATTGTTACATCCGGGGCTAACATTAAAGTATACGTTACTGATATGATAACCCCTAAGATTGATTTTACTGATCCGACTCCTTTTATCAATGGAAAAGTTGGTTTGCGTTCATGTAATGTTCATGCACATTTTGACAATTTCACCGTTAAAACTCAGGATAACATAATCACTGGATTAAATGACGTATCAAACAATTTACATGCAAATGACCTTGAAATGTTTCCCAATCCGGTCAGGGACGTACTTACTGTTAATGTGGCTAAAAAATCAGTTGCAAAAATATATAATACAACAGGTCAGTTGATGATGTCACAAATAATTAATGGAAGTAACAACAGAATATCGGTTGAACAACTTACTAAAGGCATTTACATTATTAAGCTGTACGAAGATGGAACGGAATATTCAAGAAAATTGATTAAAGAATAGAGTTTTAATTTAACAGTCTCGTTCGATATCTAACTATTTATATCTTAATAGTCAATTTAAACCATTAATTATTTGAAACTAACGCCAATTGCAAATGCAGATAAATGAATTGGCTGTTTATTGTTCATTATTTGCTTTCTATTACCCGATTCTATTCAAATATTTATTAAAAAAAAATATGAAAAAAATCAACTTCTTTATGGCATTCTTTATGCTGATTTCTGTCAATTTCAATTTCGGGTTAGCACAAAATAATAATAAACTGCACCCTTATACCGATGTAGATTCAGATGCCGGATTACTGGTCACAGCGAAAACGTACACTGATGCACAAGCTGCACAAAAAGCTATTTATCATAATGATGTTGCTTCTCCCTGGAAATTTGGAACTTATGAATTTGCTACTCAAAAATTCTTTATCTTTACAGCGACGAATGCTAATTGGACCGGCTCACAATGGCAAACATTAGCCGGTAATAATCCGATCGTTTTTGAGGGACATTCTTTTGTTTCTAATTCAACTTCCTCACCAGTGATTTTCTTTATCGCTCCCGTTGCGGCAATTTACAAAGTAAGTACTGGCTTTCAATATCAAAGTACACAAGGGAAGACAACTAAAGGATCTACTCTTTTCCAGTTTAAGGCAAAGAATGAGACTTCAGTTGTGAATATGAATTTCGGGAAAAATTATACCGATCAAAGCGTGCTTGCATCCGATTTTTATGTCAACTTACACGCTGGAGATACTATTACATTTAACCAGACATGTACTCTATGGGGTGACCCATTTTGTCAATGGACTAAATTGCAGGTGTCGGGAAATAATAACGGTGCTGCATTCACCACTACCGAAGCAAATGAATCCGGTTTTTATTTTGATTACTATTTAGTTGGAACAGATTTTTCGTACCTGAATGCAAAGATTACTTCCTGTGAAACTTTGATTGAAACAGCAGTAGCCGGTACGACTCTCGGAACATATCCTGCAACTGCTATCACTATATTCCAAAACGCGCTTGTTGCAGCTAAAAGTTTTGTATTAAATCAACCGGATGCAAAACAGGCCGATATAAATACACAATTAGCAAAATTGAGTACTGCCTACGCAACTTTTACAAGTAGTTATATATCATCGGTAATAGTTGCTGATAATGCAACAACTCAATTTAAACTTGCTTCAGGGTTGTATAATATTCGACTTAAAGGAACCGATTTATATCTGACAGCTCCTTCGGCAAAAGGGAATACCCCTTCAAACAGGACTACCTATCAGTCTCTCCGTAATGTTCAAATACAGAATTGTCAAAAATGGAGCATCCAATTTAACCTAAATTCGGGATTTACTGATCCACCGCGTTATTCATTTGTTTCAGGCATTGATGGCAGTACTGATTGGACAGAAGAGAATGCATCAGTTGTTGGTCACTTGGACGAAGCCGGATATTTTAGAGATAAAAATACTGCCGATACACAAATTGGTGATGAAGGGATTTATCATAATTTTACTGTTTACTTTGATGGATCTGCTTATGGATTAAATGATGTGGGATTGAACAGTCCATTAAACATTTCAGCAACAGTGAGTGGCGAAACAGTTGCAATGAATTACGAAACTACATCTCCTATCAGGTTCTTGTATGAATTTATACCTGCTCCTAATGTATTATCTGCTATAGAACAAACAGAGTTGAATACTTTGAAAATCATGAATGTTGAAAATGGAATTCGTATAATTACCGACAAAGTACTCCCGGTAATAGTTTATAATCTTTCAGGTATTCAGGTCAAAAATTGTATTGTAAATTCAGAAGAAGTTATTGCACTGACTAAAGGGGTTTATATCGTAAAATCAGGCAATATAGTTCAGAAAGTTATAGTTAGATAATAAAAACATTATATTCATTTACAAAATGGGCTGAATGAGATAAGATATTTAAAATTCCATATTGCCCTCACGTTTCAATAGGTTGGGATTGCAATCCCCGGTTTCCGACTACAAGACGGGATTTGGCAGTTAACAATAAACCGGAAAACTTTAAACTATACCTTCAAAGAGCGAAAAGAATGCCCGTTTACTGATAATAGTTCAGTAAACGGGCATTTCCTTATCTGTAATTTCTTGGAATTAGTTACGTTTTTTAGAAATGAAATTTAAAAACCGAAGTCATCTACTTTGATTGTTTTCTTTTCCGTTTCTTTAAAAGCCAGTGCTTGCTTATGCACAACATTTCCTTCTACATGAATGGCTCTGTATGGGCGTACCGGACAGACATATTCACAGCCGCCACAACCTACACAAATATCCGGATTAACAGAAGGGATAGTCAATCCGTTTTTGTAAGGAACCATGGATACGGCTTGTGTGGGACAATGTTCCGAGCATGCACCACAACTGGTTCCATCAGTATGTACAATACAATTATCTTTTATAAAAACTACTTTTCCCACTTGCGTGAGATGTTTTTCTTGGATGGTAAGTGGTTTAATAGCTCCGTTGGGACAAATATCCCCACATACGGTGCAGTCGAAGTTGCAGAATCCTTTTTCATAATTCATCACTGGTTGCATAATCCCTCCCAAACCGTATTCTATAAGTGCGGGTTTCAATATATGTGACGGACATTTACTGACACAAAGGTGACACGCAGTGCAATGACTTAGCAAGTGCTTTGCGCTTATTGAACCGGGAGGGCTGAGTGGATGTTCTCGTTTATACTCTTTTCCACGACTGGTAAAAGCAGCTATTTTGTTTTGAGCAAAGGTCTTTGGCATGATCACAGCCATAGCAAAGGTAGTTATGAGAAACTGACGTTGGGAAGCATCGGATATTCCTTCAGCTTTTATAACTGTACTTTTTTGTTGCAAAGCGGGAGCAAAGCTGATGGCTTTTTGTTTGCAACTATCCAGACAATTGAAACAGTCTACACAACGACTGTAATCAATGCTATGCTCTTTACTATCAATGCAGGACGCTTTACATTTTGTAGCACATAGACCGCATTTATTGCATTTTGTTGCGTCAATTCTTACCTTAAAGAAAGCATATTTGCTGATAAAGCCTAAAACTGTCCCTACAGGGCACACTGTATTACAATAGGTGCGTCCATATTGCCAAGCCAGAAAGCCAATTGCTAAGAAGGTTACCATTCCCACACAGAAAGCAAGAACACTCCGGATCAGTACATCTACTCGGTAAAAGGTATAATTATTAAATTGGCTAAAGATAGATTCTAGTAGATTGTTCCCTGACATATAAACAGGCTTGAATACGTTTGCAATCATCCTTCCATAAGCGCTGTATGGATCAAGAAGACTCAGAAACAGAGTAAATCCTAGTAAAAAAGTAATGAGAACAAAACCTGTCACCGACCAACGCAGGATATTCTTTGCCGGGCTATAACTGTACTTCTTTTTCTTTTTGCCAAAATGTCGGGAAAATCGACTTATGATATCTTGAAAAAAGCCCATTGGACAAATTGTTGAACAATAAATTCGACCGAAGAACAATGTTAGTATCACCAGTATTGCAAGTATGATAACGCTCAATGACAGTAATGCCGGTACAAATTGGATTTGTGCCAACCAGTGAAAAGAGTTGGGTAATAGCCCAGCAAAGTCAAGAAAATAAAAAGTTATCAGTGTAAATAATATTACAGAGATACCCACACGCATTTTTTTTAGCATAATAAATTTACATCTTTATCCTTTTAATATTTAGTTTTTCCAGATCCATAGTGCCTACATGCAAAGCTTGCGCATTAGCCAGGTGACCAACCGATTCAAGAGGCATCTTTCTTATCTGGTTAAAAAAAGTAGCGGCAGCAGTTTCTACGGCAACAATATCTTGTGAGATAAAGAGTCCTTTTGGAGTAGCTACATCAGCGATAGATCTTCCTCGTGGTCCATTTGTTTTCATAACGCGATATGCGTCTACAACATTAAGAACCGCTTTTTTGTGCATTGTAGTAATATCGGCAATGCACTGTTGCAAATCGTTTTTATGGAATGCTCCTCTATCCCATACAATGCCCATATGATTCTTCATAGACATGGTAAGATTTGCTCCTCCGTGATTTTTTAATATAGGCACATTAATCCAAACATCACAGTCCAGAATAGCTTCGTGTACTTTAGCACTTTTCAGATTCTTTCCCCTGGGAATAGCAATAGTACGATAATAGGATTCTTCGTGTGCAGGCATTATTGTTGCTCCGGCAGCTTTGGCAGCATCTTCAATGCCACTGTTTTTATAACATTTATGCCAGTCATCACATGTATGATCAAAAACAATCACTTCTTTGGCTCCTGCCGAAAAACATTCACGAACAATTTCAGCCACTAGTTTGGGATTTGTGTTTCCAGCCATTTCCGGCGTTTTATCCCAACCAATGTTGGGCTTCACCGTTACCTTGTAACCAGGTTTTACAAACCTTTTTATTCCTCCCATTTCAGCAATGCCTCTTCTGAACATCACATCAGGTTCACCGCCCATAACAGCTACCAGGTCTACTGCTCTTTTTGTTTTTGGATTTTTTACGGTCTGAGCCAATATATCCATGGCTCCGCTTTCCTTGATTGTTATTGCTGCCCCTGTAATAGCTACAGCTTTTAAAAAATTTCGTCTGTCCATAATCTTTTCATTTACATTTAATAATATGAAATATTTTTTAAAATCGCAAGTCAATGCCTCCAAAAACAGTTGCTTGAGGCATTGGATAACCTGCATTTATCTCATATTTCTGAGCCAGCAGGTTTTCACCTTTTAGAAATAACTCTAGCATTTTCATCGGGCGATAGGAAGTTCTGATATTCCAGAGAGTAAAGTTCTCTGTCGTTTCCTGTTTCCCAACCGCAGTATAAAGATGGTAAATGCATTGTAGACCTGTTGATAAACTCCATTTGGCACGGGAGTAATCCACACTGGCATATAGTTTATGTTCAGGAGCTGCAATAACCTTGTACTCCATGTGTAATAAACTATAATTTGCCGACAGATTCAGATAAGGATTAATTTGATAATTAGTAACAAACTCTAGTCCGTAATTTTCTATTTTTCCAGTATTTATATTTTTAGGCGCACCATCTATCATAATAGTCTGAATGCTGTTATCACCATGAATATAATAAAGGTTAAGATCTAAACGAAGTGCATTTTTAAGTAATCTTTGGGAGGCTGAAAGTTCGTAATTCATCAACCGTTCCGGTTTCAAGTCTGGGTTTTGCATTGGAAACATATACATTTCACGGATGGTGGGATTACGAAACCCCTTGCTCACAATGGCTTTCAGTACGGTTACATCGGAAGCGATATAACTTAATCCAAGCTGCGGGACCCATTCAGTGCCACTTTGTTCGTTATGATCGATACGGATACCCGAGTTGAAAGTTATTCGATCGGCTAATGTTTGCTGAATATTCAGATAGCTGGCTATGTCATTGAGACTTTTATCTGCAATGTCTGTTTTCAGTTCAGGATATTTATTCCAAGCATGTCCTCCGAAACCTTGATAGTCCACACCTGCTGTCGTTTGATTTCCTTGAAAGAGACTATACGATTGATAGAGAGAAACGCCGAACATGTAATCTTTGGAATGAAAACGATAGTTCAGCGGTTCTTCTCCCGGGTTATATCCATCGTTTATTTTATGAGAACCAAAATTGTAAAAGAATTTTAGAGCTCCAGAAGTTCGTTCGTATTTATTTTCTAGTGAGAAGGAGGTCATACCGCGGGTAATATCAGCATCGTTGTCAATAATTGGAGTGGTAATACTTCCCGGATTGGAAGCGGAAAAGTTTGTTAGATTCAAATCAGTATATGCTTTCCAGTTGGAAGTAAAGTTATAGCCTAACTTCATATAACCGCTATACTGATCGAAGTCCATATCTTTTCGGTGACCGTCTGTTCGGTTGTAGCTCAGGGATACATAGCTGCTAAATTTTCCTTTCAATACACTATTATTAAATTCCGTACTGAGCGTGTTATAAGAACCGTACATAATCTGCGCATTCGTTTTCATACCATTTTGTAATTGTTTTTTTGTAATGATATTAATGACTCCTCCCATAGCGTTTGAACCATAAAGGATAGAAGCTGGACCGCGTACCACCTCTATCCGTTCTGTCATCATCGATTGATATGCATCGGCTAACGGATGTCCCATCATTCCCATATATTGTGGATGCCCGTCTATCAGTACCAATACTCCCGATGTGGGGCTGCCGCCAATTCCACGGATACTTATTCCACCGCCTGCCTCTGATCCGACTCCATAGCCCATAATGCCTCGTCCTGTAACGAACAGCCCCGGAACCTCTTCCATTATAATAGGTAGGAGTGAGGGCTCAAACCGGCTCTCTATTTGTTTGCCGCTTATTACAGAAACACTCATCGGTAGGTTGCGTAAGTTAACTTCCGGTTTGGAACCTGTGACTATAATTTCATCTAATTGAATAGAATCTTTTACAATTGTCATAGGAGAAACATTTGCCGCCTGAATGGATTGCAACATAAGAGAAACAATACAAATTGCTATCTTTTTCATGCAATCCACTTAAATGATCCAAGGAAATTTAAAACATGCTTCATTATACAAAGCGTAATTAGCATTGCCGTTTACAGCGAATGTTTTTATCAACTTTGCTCCTTGTAACAAATCGTAGGCAAAATCAATGGTTGCACCTGTTTTAATCCGGTCTTCCACCAAAAGAATTGTTTTGCCTTTAAATTCAAAATCAATGGGAGCCAATAAATGCGGTTGAGCATAACTAGGTTTTTGATTGGCATCACGAAAATTTATTTTCAACAAATGAATGCCTACGCCCAATCGCTGATTAAGGATTGCCGCAGGAATTATTCCTCCGTTAGCTATGGCAACAATCATATCAAAATCTTCTTGAAACGTTATTTCACGAAACCGGTCCATGATTTCGTTAAATGTCTTTTCTATCATATTTATTTAGATTTTAGCAATGGCTTTTAATACTCCGTATCCACCAAATATTTGAAGAAACATACCAGGGATACCAATGCGGAAATCTTGTACAGCAATAAAGAAATCTTTCACAACCATCCATTCATACGCGCAACCAATGAGTTGATAAGCTAACACGATGATAAAAAGTGCTGCTATTGAAACTTTTCCGGTACGATGGGCAATATAGGCACCAATCAATGCCAGTAGCCCTGATTTAATAAGAATAGAGGGAAGGACGGCAACGGTGGGCATGCCAAACAGGGCACTATTGACTAATGGCGAAAGGATGGCAGTCAGTAGTCCTACTCGTAGACCGTATTTGTAAGTGGCAATCAAGGTGAAAAAATAGATCGGCAGCAGCATTGGACCGCCTCCGGGGATTAAGTGGCACAACTGAGGTAATGCAACGTTTCCTGCAATAAATAGTAAAGCAAATAAATAAGTATTTACATTACTATATGCCAATGAATAAAGTTTTACTGTTCTTTCCATAATTAATTATTTTTTTATTTGTTTTCAGATATTGATTAATTCATAATTCATGGTTCCTATTCCTATCAATTCGGCATACTTTAATCCAGCCAGCCAATTTGTGTCTGGATGAAGTAAATGGAATTTATCTACGCCTTCCAGATGTGCGTTAGAATTATCTTGCGTTAATTTGTTATTAACACTCACCACTGGGGCATTGATTACCATATCTGCACAGGCTTTGTCCAACGCTACAGGATCAAATGAAGCCAATATACCCAAATCCGGAACAATAGCTGCATCATTGTGATTCCAGCAGTCACATTCAGGCGACACATTCATAATAAAGCTAATATGGAAATTGGGTTTATCTTTTATTACAGCCTTAGTATATTCGGCTATTTTATAGCTTACATGGTCAGCCGTATCATTTTCTCCGATGACAGCAGCATTATACTGACAAAGGGCAATACATTGTCCACATCCCACACACTTGATATAATCAATTTCAGCTTTGTGAGCTTCATTCAAATGGATTGCATCATGTGCACAATGCTTTACGCAGATGCCACAACTTTTACAGTTTTCTTTATTGATAGATGGTTGTGAAGCAGAATGCAATTCCATCTTTCCTCCTACACTGGCACATCCCATACCGAGGTTTTTTAATGCCCCACCAAATCCAGTTTGCTCATGTCCTTTAAAATGGTTCATTGAAATGATGATATCTGCATCGGCAATGGCAGCTCCTATTTTAGGAGCCTTGCAATATTGCCCGTTAATCTCGATTTCACGATATTCGGTCCCCTTTAATCCATCCGCAATGATTACTTGACATTGGGCAGAGATAGGGTTAAATCCATTTTCCATTGCACTTTGTAAATGATCTACCGCATTGGACCGACGGCCAGAATATAATGTATTTGAATCCGTAAGAAAAGGTTTTGCTCCTAGAGAACGTAGTAAATTGGCCAAACGTGCAGCGTAATTTGGACGGATATAAGCTACATTTCCGGGTTCACCGAAATGTATTTTTATCGCAGCAAAATGGTTGCTAAAATCAATAGTGGATATCCCCGCCTTTTTTACTAAGCGTTCCATTTTATCCAATAAATTACTCGTTGGGTCCGTCCGTAGGTTTGTGAAATAAACTTTTGATGCTTCCATAATTTTTGCTCTTACATGAATAATTTTCATTCAAACTTCTTTTGAATATTATCACTTTCATGTATTTCATTATTTTGAGTACAATAATAGTGATTTTATTTTTTATTTATGGGCTTATTCGGTTAAAACGAAAAAAAACAAGGTAAAGACGAAAAATAAGGAAATGATAAGCTTTATGTTCATACAAATAAATACAAATCAAACTCTTATCTTTGCAAAAAAGTAATTCTTATGAAACTGACTGATTCACTAACCCCTCGCAAAGTAGTTTTCTTCGGAGGATTAATTCTAGGGGCGATTATTATTTATCCTAATATAAGTTGTTTGATTCATGATTTATTGAATTGTGCAGAACCATCCACATGTGTGCCTTTGTTAATAGGATATTTTGTTTATCGCTTTTTGTTTTTTTGGTTTGTTTCGTGGGGGCTGCTTACAGTTAATATTTATTATCTCTCTAATAACAGCTTGCCGGATCGCTTGCAAAAAACCTTTTTCCTTTCTGTATTAGCTTATGCATTTTACGGAGGAATTGCTTACGCCATCAACCGATTTATGGACTGTTTCAGTGGAATGTTGGTATTGCAGTTTGTGATAGCTTGGATTATCAGTACACTGGCAGGGCACATTTATATACTTTCATTACGCCAGTTAAAAATAGAACAAGAGAATGAGCAACTGAAAATGGAAACTTTGCAAAGTCGTTATGAGGCATTGTCAAATCAAATAAATCCTCATTTCTTTTTTAATTCACTTAATAGTTTAACTGCGCTGGTACGTTGTAATCAGAAGGAGCGCACACTAGAGTATATCAATAAACTGTCGGGCGTATTTCGTTATATTCTGCAAAGTGAAAAAAAGGGTTTAGTAACGCTGAATGATGAACTTCAGTTTTTGGATGCTTATCGCTATTTGATAGAAGTTCGTTATGCGAATAAGATTTCATTTCAGATTACGATAGATGAGAAAGAACGTCATTTGAAAATTCCAGTCCTTTCGCTTCTTCCATTAATAGAAAATGTAATAAAACATAATGTGATTGACAGTGAACACTTCATGGTCGTCTCTGTATCCTTAAATGAAGGGTTCGAACTTGTTGTGTCAAATCCAATTCGAGAGAAAACGTATGTTATTACTAAAACAGGTGTCGGCCTTACAAATTTGGCCAGTCGCTTTGCATTGTTACAAAACAAACAAATAAGGATTGAAAAAGAAAATGGTGTATTTTGTGTTTATTTGCCTTTAATAGAAGAAACTGTATGAAAGTATTGATTGTAGAAGATGAAACTGCTGCTTATATTAATTTGAGAGACATCCTTATGGAAATAGACCTTGCTATAAACATAATGGGGAATACAGAAAGTGTGTCTCAGACTATTGACTGGCTTCAATCGAATCCTGTACCCGATTTAATTTTTATGGATATTCATTTATCCGATGGTTCGGCCTTTAATATATTCAGCTGTACAACAGTAGAAGTCCCTATTATTTTTATAACGGCATATGATGAATATGCCATTGATGCATTTAAGGTTAACAGCATCGACTATTTGCTCAAACCAACAGATATACATGAGGTTAGGCGGGCTTTGGATAAATTCCACAAATTGACACATCAGGAAACCCTTCAATATATTGCTCAATTGACTCGGATTGTATCTTCTGCTGAATATGTTGAAAAAATACTTATCTCGGTAAATGATAAACTTATTCCAGTAAAATTAAAAGAGGTTTCTTGCTTCTATACAAGCATGGACAGAACTCAGGTGATGCTCAAAGACGGGCATATATATACTTACAATAAGACATTGGATAATATTTTCCAAACTCTAAATCCAGCTATTTTTTTTCGGGCGAACAAACAATTTATTATTGCTAAAGAGGCTGTAGAAGATATTACTGTCTGGTTTGACAGTCGTTTACTTCTTTCTTTGGATATACCTGTTCCGGAACGTATTTATGTAAGCAGGAATAAAGCTGCTGAATTTAAAAAATGGATTGTAAATTCGGATACAAATAATGCAATAATGGAATAAATTCTTATATCGTCAATAAAAATATAAGTTCTTTAGTACTTTTATATAATTATTGATACGCATTTTTATACAAAGTTGTATTATACATTTATGTATATTATCTTTGTAAAGAATAAAAGCAATATAATAAATAAGTTTTGGAATATATTGAAAATGGAAAAAGTTTGGGAAACTGATCGACTGACGATAAAAACAATAGAAACCTCTAGCCCGCAATTAAAAGAACTACTTCGGATTTATAACAAGTCCAATAACATGAAATATATCTCGGGCGGGAAAAGTAAATGGACTCATGATGAGCTGTTACAAAAAATCAATAAATGCAATAGTGATAATAATGGTTATGGCATTTATTTCGTGGAACTGAAATCAACAGGTAAGATAATAGGAGAGGCTGGTATATTTGAGTCTTTCGATGAGGAAGATAAAATAGAGATCGGTTATATTATTGATTGTCTTTATTGGAGACACGGCTATGGTAAAGAACTTTGCAAGTCTTTGCTGTATTATTGTTTTGATCATCTAATTACAGATAAAGTTGTAGCAAGGATCTATAAAGAGAACGTTGCTTCCATAAAAGTTGCGGAAAGTGTTGGGATGAATTTGTTCAGTTCGGGTGTGGCTGAGAACGGGAGAGAGTTTGTGGTTTATGAGGTGGAGAAATAAGCGGTACTAAATAGCATTCTTTTTATAAATATTCACTACATTTGCTGGCTAAACAAAAATAAAAAATATGATTACATATATCATTATTGGCATAACCGTGATTGTCTCTTTTCTCTGCTTCAATAATAAGGTATTGTTTGATAGGCTATCGTTTAATCCCTACCGGATAATGAAGTCGAATGAATGGTATCGCTTTATTACTCATGGATTTGTACATGCTGACATGACACACCTCTTCGTGAATATGTTTACTTACTGGTCGTTCGGAACTTATATAGAAGAAGGTTTTCAATACCTGGGATTTGGTATAGGAGGTTATCTGGCTCTTTATTTTGGAGGGATGATTGCAGCTTCGCTTTATGATTTGATAAAACGACGGAATGATCCGTATTATGCGTCGATCGGAGCTTCCGGGGCTATCTCGGCAGTACTGTTTACTTCTATATTCTTTGACCCTTTTGGAAAAATATTATTGTTTGCCATCGTTCCTATACCAGGAATTATATTTGGTGTACTTTATTTGATTTACTGTCAGTATATGGCCAAACAGACAGGGGACAACATTAATCATAACGCACACTTTTACGGGGCGGTATATGGTTTTATCTTTCCCCTACTGCTGCAACCTTCGTTAATCCACTCATTCCTGTCTCATTTTTGAAAAAAGGTTATGATGGAATAATGTTTTTATAATTCTATCACTCTTTTCTCCTTATTGCTCTTGAAGGCGGATTCAATAATTCTCATCACTCGTATTCCATCATCTACAGTAACAGGCATTGGGTTATTTTGCGTCAAAGCGGAATAAACGCCATTGTAGAATTCAATATAGTTGCCTTGCAAAGTTTGGATCTTAGTACGGATGTTCGTCCCGTTTTTTTCATAATTGATTAGCCCTTTTTCGGATTCTGGTTCTATTCCCCAGGAGGCAATATTAGGTGAAAGTCCTTTTTGAAGATTGGCTTCTTGTACGTCTGCACGGGATTTTAAGAAAGAACCTTTTGTTCCGTGAACAATATAGGCAGGCAGGGCCTCTTTCACAATGTATCCTCCTTTTACCCGGACTCTGAGGCTAGGGTAATAAAGAAGAATATCAAAATAGTCGTCTACTAGCGAAGTGGGTCGGGTAATGCGTACATCGGCAAATACAGCTTGTGGCATTCCGAAAAGATAAAGGGCTTGGTCAATTGCGTGTGGCCCTAGATCTTTCAAGATACCTGCGCCAGCATTTGGACTTTCTTTATGTTTCTTTGGGCTCAATTGCATATTATAGCGCTCATAATGTATTTCCATTTCATTTAGTTCACCAATAATTCTACTGTCAATCACTTGCTTTACTGTTTTAAAGTCACTATCCCAACGACGGTTCTGAAAGACTGCAATTTGCTTATGATGTTGCATGGCCAGAACTTTCAAAGCTTCGGCCTCGGCTACTGTTGTGGTAAAGGCTTTCTCCACCACTACATTTTTTCCTGCTTGTAAAGCTTGGGAAGCGTAGCCGAAATGAGTATAGGTGGGTGTGTTTACTATCACAAGATCAATGGAATCATCCTTCAGTATCGTTTCCAGTGAATCGTAAGATTGAACATCGGGATAGATTTCCCTTATTTTCTTTTTACTTCTTTCCCATGCACCTGCTAGGTGAAATCCTTCATGCAAATGAATGAAGGGTGCATGAAATACTCTTCCACTCATTCCGAAAGAGAGTAAGGCTGCATTAATTTGCTTCATAATTTGTTTGTTTTATCATTAGTTTGCTAAGGTACTAAAATTATTTTTTTGTGAACAAGGTAATATATTTTTTTGTTTAAAGAGAAATACCCAAATTATATTTAATTTATGTCACATTTGCCTGGTTTAATAACAGATCTGGCTTTAATTCTTATTTCCGCCGGAATCACAACTCTCATATTTAAATGGCTAAAACAACCTTTGGTTTTAGGTTATATTGTAGCAGGGGTACTTGCCGGTCCTTATTTCCATCTGTTTCCTACTGTAGCTGATTCGGAGAGTATTACTATATGGGCGGAAATCGGCGTTGTTTTCTTACTCTTTTCTCTGGGATTGGAATTTAGTTTTAAAAAATTGGTGAATGTGGGAAGCTCTGCTTTAATCACTGCTATCACGGAAGTGATATGTATGCTTTTAATAGGCTTTTCGTTGGGGCAAATACTGGGCTGGACAACGATGGACAGTCTTTTTTTAGGAGGCATGTTGTCCATGTCTTCCACTACAATTATTATTAAAGCCTTTGATGATTTAGGTCTCAGGAATCAAAAATTTACCAGTATTGTATTTGGTACGTTGGTAGTGGAAGATTTGGTTGCTATTTTAATGATGGTAATGCTTTCCACTTTGTCTGTAAGTCAACATTTTGTAGGGGAAGCAATGGTTGGCAGTTTATTGAAATTGGGATTTTTTCTTATTCTTTGGTTTTTGGTGGGAATCTATATTCTACCTTCTTTCCTTAAGAAAGTTAAACCGTTGATGAATGATGAGACTCTGTTAATAATTGCCTTGGGATTATGTCTTGGAATGGTGGTGTTGGCTACGTATACAGGTTTTTCCGCAGCACTCGGAGCATTTATTATGGGTTCTATATTGGCGGAAACCATAGAGGGCAAACGAATAGAACATTTAATTAAAGGTTTAAAAGATTTTTTCGGTGCAGTGTTTTTTGTTTCTGTTGGGATGATGGTTGATCCTGAAGTATTATACAAATATGCTGTTCCTGTTCTTGTGATTTCTTTGGTCACCATCATAGGAAAGTCTCTTTTTTCTTCGTTTGGAGTCTTATTATCCGGAAAATCACTAAAAATCTCTATTCAATCTGGCTTTAGCCTGGCTCAAATAGGAGAATTTGCTTTTATTATTGCTTCATTAGGTTATAGTCTGGGAGTTATCAGTGAATTTATTTATCCTATCATTGTAGCAGTATCTGTTATTACAACTTTTACTACTCCCTATTTTATCCGTATATCGGAGCCATTTTACCTTTGGCTTTCCCGTCATTTGCCTAAACGTGTACTTGACGCCATAGAACGTTATTCGTCTGGTTCTAAAACCGTGAATCACGAGAGTGAATGGAAAGCACTATTGAAGAGTATATCTCTCAGGATATTGATGTATTCGGTAATGCTGACAGCCATTATACTTGCATCGTTTAATTTGTTATTGCCATTTCTTTTGGCAAATTTTTCAGAATTAATAGCTGTTCTATTTTGTGCAATAATCACTATTCTTGCTATGATTCCTTTTTTGCACGGTTTATTGGATAAAGGAGTCTTTTCTGAATTATTTCAGAAACTTTGGAACGATAATAAATTCAACAGAGGAGGGTTAGTATCTCTTATTCTTTTTCAGATTTCTGTAGCTGTTTTTTTTGTATGTATAGTTCTTTTCAAATTATTTGATTTTAATTATCTCGTAGTGATAATTATAGCTTTGATCGTAGTTTTAATGGTTTTTATCCTTCGTAAACTTTTGAGACGGCATTCAAAAATGGAAGCTCGTTTTTTTGAGAATCTGAATCATAAAGAAGAGGATAGAAAAAATAAACCTTTGACCACAGGCTTGGAGACTCATCTTTTTAATCAAGATATTCATTTGTCAAAGATTACCGTATCAGCAGATTCATTTTATGTAGGAAAGACATTGGCCACTTCTTCTTTTAAGAAAGACTTTGGTATAAATGTAGTTAAAATTTTGAGAGGAAGTAAACAGATCAATCTGCCTGGTGGCGCTGAATTTATTTACCCACAAGATAAATTGGTTGTCTTGGGAACGGATGAACAAATTAATCATTTTATGAATAAAATAGAAAAATCTGTTAACGAATATTCTGACTCGTTTCAAAAAGAGATGACTTTACGCTCGTTTACTATAGAAGAAAACTCTCGTTTAATAGGCCATAGTATTCTTGATTCAGGTATACGTGAAGCAACAGGTTTTTTGGTTATCGGCATTGAACGCGATAATCATTCTTTAATGAATCCCGATATTTATACAATTTTTCAGATCAGAGACCTGGTATGGGTAGTAGGGGAAGAGGAAAATATTCATCTACTGGAAAAAATTGCAAATACATGCAATTAAAGCCGCCTGTGTGAAAGCTATTATCTATATAGAGTTAATGATATTCTCCTGTACAACATTTTTTAGTCGGTCCTTTGATATTATATAAATAATTCATGTAAAGGATAACTTATAAATTAGGGAGTACTATATTATTTTATCTTTAAATTATTGTTGATTTTATTTGTCATCAAAATACAGCTTAATTATTATCCATTTCTGCTCTTTAGGTTAATTGCGACAAAACTATATTATTTATTTCTTACGTCCAATTTTATATATATCTACAATAATAGTGTTATTTAATAAAATAGCTCATTTTTTATTATTATGTTACCTGATGGTTACATATATTTGTACCTGATAAATAAATGAATATAAAATGAGAATCTTAACTTTTATAGTAATGATGCAGAGTCTTTTAATGGGGGTGAGTATAAGTGCTCAGACTCCCGATTTTGAAAAAATGGTGGAGTATGCAATCAAAGCTCCATCCGGGCACAATACTCAGCCTTGGAAATTTAAGTTTACGGAAAAAGGGATTGATATTCTTCCTAACTTTGATCGCTCATTGCCAGTGGTGGACGGTACTCACCGTGAATTATATGTTAGTATTGGTGCAGCGACTGAAAATTTATGTATTACTGCTCGTGAACTTGGCTATAAAGAGGAGGTGAGTCTGCTTACTAATACTAAAGGTGAATGTTATATTCATGTGGCACTAGTGAAGAGTGAACAGACGCTTTTCTGCCCTCTTTTCGCACAAATAGTTAAACGTCAAACAAATAGAAGAGTTTATACGGGAAAGTTAGTGGATGAAGATACATTGGCTTATTTGAAAAAAATTCCTTATGAAAAAGAGGTGCATGTTTATTACTATAAGAATGGTAATGCGAGTTTTAATCTATTGAAAGAATTCGTTTTTCGAGGAAATGAGATTCAAATGACAGACAAGAATTTTAAAGAGGAACTCACCGGATGGATTCGTCTTAATAAAAAGCAGGTGGCTAAGACTAGGGACGGACTTACTTACAGTACAATGGGCTCACCTTCTATACCTACATTCATTGGGAAGCCAATTATTAAGTCTTTCTTAAAACCTAAAGCACAAAATAAATCTGATAGTAAGAAGATAGCTTCTTCTTCTCATCTGGTTCTTTTTACTACATGCAATAATACCCCCGAGGAATGGATTTCATTAGGCAGATCACTAGAACGTTTCCTTCTTGAGACTACTCGTATGGGAATAGCAAATGCATATATGAATCAACCTTGTGAGGTATATTCTTTAGCTACGGAATTGCAGACTAAACTTTCTATCAATGGAGAAGTTCCCACTTTACTTTTACGCATTGGTTATGCTAATTCCATGCCTTATTCTCCAAGAAAAGAAGTAAAGGACGTGATTATTAGGAAACCAGAATAAGTATACTATTTTTTATTCTAGGGAAAATCAAAAAAGATAATGGGCAAACAAGTTTCCCTTTCCGCCCATTTCTTTTCTATTCTAAGACAAAAACCTTACTTTTTGTCAACAGTTGTTTTAGTTGCTTTTACAGCTCCTTTTTTAGCACTTTCTTTTGGGCAAGTACCCTTTTTAGCTTTACATTCTTTTGTGCTTTCTCCTTTTTTACAGCACTCTTTTGCATCACTTTTAGTTGTTGCTTTGGTAGCCTGTTCTGTTTTAGCTACTTTCTTAGTTGTCTGTGCACTGGTTGATGAGGTGCTGAAACTTACTGCTGCAATTATAGCGGCGCATAAAAATAATTTTTTCATTCTTCTTTTTTTTTATTGTTAGTAATGTTTTTAATGTATATACTTTTTTGACAAAGTATTGATATGTTACAAAACTCCAAGTGCAAACATACATATATAAAATTAGATTTCAAAATAAAAATCTATTCATTTTTATAAAATATTTTTTCTTTATATTATCTTAAAGCGTATTAAGATTTTCCGTTCAATATCTTTTTGGTTATGAACTCATTAAAAAAATATTTTGCGGTAATTGTTCGTATTAGTTTTAGTTTTCATTTCTTTTCCAATCTCAATCTTTGGGAACTATATTCTTTGCTTCGGAAACATAATAGGCTGCAAAATAGCCTGCACCTCCATTCGAGATATTTGTATCGATATTACTCAATGGCCCGCCAAAAAAAGGATCTTCGCCATTCATTTCTTGTTGACACTGAGTTAGGAACTTATAATAGCCCTTACTAATTATGCACATTTCCAGTGTAATAGAATCTCCGGCACTTATAAATGTCATATCCTTTATATCATCGTCAGAATAGAGGCCTTTGTCTTTCGTATCGGGGAAATGCCAAATAGATAGACCTTTTACGTATTGATTATTGATGCTAACGTCGTCGAAAAGAATATATCGGCTGATCTTATTATATATGGAATCATTAATCTGATAGCGACACATGTAATGATCTTCTGTGGGAGGTTCCTGAGCATAAACATTCAATGAGTAAAAAGTATAGTCTGATTTTACGCTTTTGGTCACGTCAATAGAATCCAATTGTATGGATCTCTCCATTTTTTCGTTTGCTTCATAGATTTCTTTCACTCCATCCTGATCAAAATCTACTTCTACGCGTAAGGCATAGTTTTTACCTGGAATGCCGGTTATTTGCTTGCTTGTTCGATAAAGTCCCGGAGTAGATGGCACTTCTTGTAAATCATAAGTTTCACTATCTGATGAAATGGTGACTTTGGCTCCCGATATTTTTGGATTGGCATTATTGTCAAAATATCCAGTGGAGCTACTGATATTCACTTCCTGATAAGCAGGTATATTAGTGATAGTACCGTAAATTACGATAACAGGTTTGGAATTATCTGTTTTGATATCTATTGTCTCGGTACAACTATATAATGATAGCAATAAACCGATAAAGATAAATTTGAATATAGTTGAAAAATAACTTTGATGTGACATTGCTTTAGAATTTAAAATTGTAAGTAATAGAAGGAACAGCTCCAAAGAGATAGGTCATTTTTGCGTCTGGTATGCCTGTAGGAGTATTCTGATCGTAACTGATGATCCATGGATTTTTATGACCATACGCATTATAAAGTGAGAAATTCCATTCTCCCGTCCAAGCTTTTCCAGGATTGTGCTTAGGCACATAGTTTACTGATAGGTCCAATCGGTGATAATTCGTTCTGCGGTATTCATTTCTTCCGGAGTAGATAGGGAAGTATTCTCCGTTAACTTCAAAGCGTCCCGTAGGATAAGTGGTTGGATTTCCGGTAGAGTAGACCCAAGCTGCCGAGAAACTCCATTTCTTAGATGGCGCGTACGAAGCTGAAATATTTATGCAGTGCGTTTTATCAAAAGGAGACAGATATGTTTTCCCATTATTGATCTCAGGGATAGTACGTTCTGAACGTGAAAGGGTATAATTAATAAAACCAGTTAGTTTTCCTGTATTTTTTTTCACCATAAACTCTATACCATAAGCCTTACCGGTACCTGTTCTTATTTCTCCTTCGAGCTTTGAGTTCAGCAATAGCTGGGCATGATCTGCAAAGTCTACCACATTATTCATTTTTTTATAGTAAACCTCTACAGATGTTTCAATTGCATTACGATTGAAGTTACGGAAGTATCCGGTGGAGACCATATCTACTCTTTGTGGCTTCACGTTGGGAATGGAAGGAAACCAGAGGTCGAGTGGAGAGCCGGATGAGGAGCTATTGGCCAACTGAATGAACTGAGTATTGCGAGCATAGTTTGCTTTTACAGAAGAATTGTCGGACAGTTTGTAAACCATTCCCACTCTTGGCTCAAGTGCATAGTAAGTATGATATATTTTTCCAGCTCCGTAATAAGTAGAGTCACTCACATTGTGGTTAACATCATAAACATAGGCCGTAGTGCTGCCTATGTTCTGAAAGATAGACCAGCGAACGCCATATTTGAAGCTTAGATTTTCGGTCAGCTTATGTTCGGCAGAGAGGTATATTCCATGTTCCAATGCATGGTATAAAGGCATTTTGTAGTCAGGATAATCCGGACGTGTGATAAGTCCCGGATTGAAATTATGATACGTGCTTGATGCTCCGTAATTCAATTTAAAGGCATCCGATAGGTTATGGTCAAAATCCCATCTCAACGTCATGTCTGTGATGTTAGATTTCCATTTCACCGCCGCCTTATCCATTTTTGATTCTAATATATAGTGATAATTAGTGGTGTTCACACTTAGTTTGGAGAGGAGATTCTCTCTGAAAGCATGTGTCCAGGTAAGCGAAGCTACAAGATTACCATAATCAAACTTTCCCATTGAAGCTCCGAAATTATCTCTTCCCTGATACAGGTTTAAAGAAAGTCGATCTTGATCCGAAAACCGATGAGTGATCTTGGCGTTTAAATCATAGAAATAGATGGAACTTTCTCTTTGAGCCTTATCCGAGGAGAGTTTAAGGAAAAGATCCGCATAACTTCTTCGTCCGGCAATCATCCAGGAAGTTTTGTCTCCTATTGATCCTTCCAGCATCAATCTGCTGGAAATCAGTCCCAGTCCACCACTACCACTAAGTTTGCCTCTGTAGTCATCCTTTAGTTGCACATCCAGCAGGGAAGATAATCGTCCGCCGTATTTCATCGGAAGGTCTCCTTTGTAAAGTTCCACATTCTCCACCACATCATTATTGAAAACAGAGAAGAACCCAAACATGTGGGAAGCATTGTATACCGTTGCGTTATCAATCAAAATCAAATTTTGGTCAGCAGATCCGCCGCGTACGCTATATCCAGATCCACCTTCCGAAGTAGCTTGAACACCAGGCAGGAACTGTATGGCTTTAATTACATCCACTTCACCCATCAGCGCAGGCATTTTTCTTATTTCCCCGATGCTGAGTTTTTCCACCCCCATGTTTGTCCGGGTAATATTCTCGTCTTTCTTATTTGCATAAACCACTACTTCATCTAGTTTTGCGTCAGAATCCAATTTAAAGTTGAACTTATTGGATGTGGATATCACTATACGTTCTGTTTTGGTTTTATATCCGATATAAGAAATCCGGAAAGTAAAAGTACCTTTAGGAAGAGTCATAAAATATTCACCTTTACTATTGGTGGAAGTTCCGGTGTTTAACTCTTTAATGTAGATATTTACGTTAGTTAGTGGTTCTCCTGTCTCTGTATCTTTAATTACTCCGGAAACATTTAGTTTACGTGGACCACTTTCAGATACAACGTTTGTTTCAAAAGGATGGTAATTTTCCGAATTTGCTGTTAGGAAACTAGCTGCGAGCAAGAACACTATCAAGATCGCTTTATAAAAAAAAATATTCATCGTTGGAATAGGGATTAATTTTCACTTTTAAATTTCAGTACAAAGATAGATTGATTTTATATGCTATCCTATATTTTTATACTAAACATAGTGATCTTTAAATGAAATTGCTCCATATTATTCCTACTAATGTAATATCTATTTCTATTCTCCTTCGCGTTTATCCCTCTCAAACTGCACGAACTGGAGATTATTTTTTAGTTTATTGTCCGCACGGAAGCAGATCTTTTGTGCCCTCACTTTTGAAGGTGTACATTCTTCAAGTGATTCAAATCCATCGCTGGTAGCTGAAAGGGTGAAAATGCCCAAGTTATCGAGATAAACACTATCACCATTGTGAAGATGATTCTCCATTAAGTCAACCAATCCCACCAGCGTGGAAAAAATATCTCCTTTAGTGAGTGAGCAGCGTTGGGAAAGTTCCTCGGCTAAGTAGTCAATATGTACTTTTTCATTACGTATAGGAACTGCGTAATATTTAATTTCTTTGCCATTAATAGCCGGACGTTTTGTTTTTACTCTATATCTAAATGCCATTTCAGTTAGGTTTAATTGTTCTTTTAGTAAAGATACATTTTGTGTTTGATATATATTAAAGAAAGAGTTTGACATATATCAAAGGGCCCTTTCGATATATATCATTGTATTCGTTTGATATATATCAAACGAATTACAATATTAGATAAAATTACTGGAAACTACAAATAAAATGGAATATTAATTCGTGTAGGATTGGACAAACTATTAATTTGGGTTGTGGAACATATCAATAATCATATCTTATTCAATTATTTATCTTTAATACAAATTCCTTTAAAAAAGTTTATCTTTGTACGGAACGTCGTTCTATGTCTTGTAATATTGCTTAATTATGAGATATTTAACGAATGTTTGAATCTAACTTAAAAGCTATTTTTCACGTCCTATTCCCTATCTTTTTTTAAAAGTTTTCTTCCTTTTCCTTGCAATTTACAAAAAAGCGCTACCTTTGCATATATTCTCATTAGAGGGGTGCCTTAATATAACGGGCTGAGATTATACCCATAAACCTGATCCGGGTAATGCCGGCGGAGGGACAAAGATAGAAAAGACCCCTTTTCTGTTTTATTTAATTTTTAAAATTATGAAAAGAAAAGTAATGATGCTTGCCGGTTTAACAATAATCGGTTCTTCGGCTTTTGCACAGGTGAAAGATAGCCTGCGCTTGGTCAGATTGCAGGAAGTGCAAGTAGTTTCTACACGGGCAACGGCTAAAACTCCGGTTGCATTCTCCAATGTAAGTAAAGATCAGATTAGTAAACAAAACTTTGGAATGGATATCCCATTCTTACTGACGCTTACTCCGTCGGTGGTAGCAACTTCAGATGCCGGGGCAGGAGTAGGATATACTGGCGTGCGGGTGCGTGGAACGGACGCCACACGTATTAATATCACAGCCAATGGGGTACCAATGAATGACGCCGAATCTCACAATTTATATTGGGTGGATCTGCCCGATTTTGCATCGTCTATTGAAGATCTTCAGATTCAGCGTGGAGCGGGAACTTCTACTAATGGTGCGGGTGCTTTTGGCGCAAGCATCAATATGAAAACGGAGTCCCTGTATTCCTTGCCTTATGGAGAAGTTTCCGGTTCGTATGGTTCTTTCAATACGCACAAAGAGACGTTGAAGGTGGGAACCGGACTATTAAAAAGTCATTGGGCTTTTGATGTCCGTATCTCTGACATTGGTTCGGACGGATACGTTGACAGGGCTTCTACGGATTTAAAGTCCTTCTTTGCTCAGGCTGGGTATTATGGAGATCGTGATATGTTGAAGTTCATTGTGTTCGGTGGTAAGGAGAAAACTTATCATGCATGGGACGGGATCAGCGCTGATCAGCTTGAGAAAGATCGACGTTATAATCCTTGTGGAGAGATTGAAGATGCAGATGGAAATGTAACAGGTTTTTATAAGGATCAAACGGATAACTATACGCAAACTAATTTTCAGGCACTTTACACACATGTATTTTCTCCCGAATGGAATCTGAACCTTACTTTACACTACACGGATGGAGAAGGTTACTATGAAGAATACAAGAATAGAGGTGTACTTCAGGAGTATGGACTTCAACCTTTTATGATCAATGGAGATCTGACAGAGAAAAGTAACCTGGTTCGTCAGAAAAAAATGGACAATGGCTTTGGAGGTGGTGTATTCTCCTTTAATTATTCTTTTGGTCGCTTACAAGCTTCCTTAGGTGGAGCTGCTAATAAATATAAAGGTAACAACTTTGGAAAAGTGATCTGGGTAAAGAATTATATCGGTGAGCTGGATCCTGATCATGAATATTATCGCAATAATTCTAATAAAACAGATGCTAATGTTTATTTGAAGGCAAACTATGAATTATTCACAGGGTTGAATGTTTACGGTGATTTACAGGTTCGTCGCATAGACTATACCATTGATGGTGTGAATGATAAGTGGGATGGAACTAAAACTCCGGGAGAAATGCAAACGCTAGCTGTGGATCACATTTATAACTTCTTTAATCCAAAGGCAGGTCTGTTCTGGCAAATTAATAAAACTAATAGTGCTTATGCTTCGTTCTCCGTGGCTCAGAAAGAACCTACGCGTAATAATTTTACGGATGCTAAATTTGGCAAAACTCCTTCTTCCGAAAGAATGTTTGACTATGAAGCCGGATATACTTATCATGACTCCCGGTTTATGGCAGGCGTGAATCTTTACTATATGAAGTATAAGAATCAACTGATACTAACCGGTGAAAATAATGATATAGGTGAGCCATTGGCCAATAATGTGCCCGACAGTTACCGTACTGGAGCCGAATTTCTTTTGGGTACGAAGATTACTTCTTGGTTGAGATGGGATGTGAACGCTACTTTTAGTGAAAATAAGATTAAGAATTATTCTGAAAATCTGGAACTTTATGATGTAAATGGGGAGGATATGCACCAGTATACCTCTATTTATTTGGGGAAAAAGACTATTGCCTTCTCTCCGAGTGTCATTGCCAATAGTTTTATTTCTATTAATAGTGGAAGTTGGGATGCTGCTTTGCAATCTAGCTATGTGGGTAAACAGTATCTGACTAATTCACAACTGGAGGATTGTAAACTAAAAGCTTACTTTGTCAATAATCTGCGTTTAGGTTATACCTTCAGTCTGCCAACTGTGAAATCCATTCATATAGGTCTTTCTGTCAATAACCTGTTTAATGAAAAGTATGAAAGTAATGGCTGGGGAAGTAGCTATTATGTAGTAAACGCAGATGGAAGCAAAAATCGCTTTAATGATGCAGGTTATTTTGCTCAGGCAGGAACCAATGTACTGGTTGGAATTGCATTGAAATTCTGATAATAGAACCAACTATAATGGATTATATTGAAATTATAGGCACACTTATAGGCTTGCTTTATCTCTATCTGGAGTATAAAGCAAGCATCTATTTATGGTTTGCCGGAATTGTGATGCCACTTGTCTACATCTATGTTTTCTATTCAGCGGGATTATATGCTGATATGGGTATCAATGTTTATTATTTATTCGCTGGAATCTATGGATGGATGGTGTGGATGAAGAAACCTAAACAAAAAGAAGAAGATCAACCTATTTCACATACACCTGTTAGGTATCTTTTGCCGGTTATTCTTATCTTTGCCGCACTTTATGCCGGAATTGTTTTCCTTCTGATTCAGTTTACAGATAGTACTGTTCCTTATGGAGACGGTTTTGTAACTGCACTGAGTGTGATTGGAATGTGGATGTTGGCATATAAGTATATTGAACAATGGCTGGTGTGGATGGTGGTGGATGTAGCTTGTTGTGGTTTATATATTTACAAAGGGCTTTATCCCACAACTATACTTTATGGGCTCTATGCCATAATAGCCATCTTTGGCTATATTAAATGGAAAAAGATGATGAATAATATTCAGAACGATGAAAAAGTATCCCTTACTGACTGTTGATAAAATACCTTCTGCTATCATACTAGCAAATGGTGATTATCCAATACATTCACTTCCATTAGCTCTTTTGGCTAAGACTGACTATGTGGTTTGTTGTGATGGAGCGACTAACGGGTTTGTTGGTTCTGGAAGAACTCCGTCAGCCATCGTTGGCGATGGAGATTCTCTTTCAGAAGAAAACAGAGCCTGTTTTAGTGATATCATTCATTCAATGGCAGAGCAGGAAACAAATGATTTAACCAAAGCTTTCAACTTTTGCTTAGAGCAGAACAAAAAGGAGTTATTAATTTTAGGTGCAACAGGTAAGCGAGAAGATCACACACTGGGGAACATTAGTTTGTTGGCAGAATATATGGACAAGGCAAAAGTTGAGATGGTTACTGACTATGGAGTTTTTACTCCGATTTCAGAAAATAGTGAGTTTGAAAGCTATCCCGGTCAGCAAGTTTCTATTTTTAATTTTTCTGATGCTATAATTTCTCAAGAGGGATTACTATATACGCTTCCTACTTTACGACGTTGGTGGCAAGGCACTCTCAATGCAGCTTTGTCCAACCATTTCATTATTTATACCACCGGAAAGGCATTGATTTTTAGGGCATACTAAATTCTCATCATTGTATTCTCTTGTTTTACAGATAAAAAAACGGGATTCGTTGATTACTTTTTAATGTCTCATCTTATTGTAATACTTTTGTAATATTAATCAAAGTATAATGAATAAGATGAGACATTATGTATTATTGCTGATCCATTTTTGCAATTGCTTACCTTGCACTTTTTCTATCATTTTATGAGCTCCTATATTATACAGCTATTAAATGAAATGCCATCCATTTCTCTTGAAGAGATGGATGCTGTTCGGCTAATGAACAGGATTGACACTAAGTTTATAATCCATTCCGAGCGTTTTGAAGCTTTACTCGAAAAATTGAAAGATGATTATTTCGCACAGAATATTAACGGATTGAAAGTAAGTAACTATCAAACTACTTATTTAGATACACCCACGGAAGAGATGTTTATTGCTCACCAAAACGGAAAATCGGTGAGAGAAAAAATAAGAGTGCGCGAATATATGGATTCACATCTTGTCTTTCTTGAAGTTAAGCATAAAAATAATAAAGGACAAACTCAAAAAGTGAGGACAGCTATTCAAAGTAAAGCACTTTTAAGAAATGCTGGGACAGAAGATTTTTTGCATTCTCATTCAGAATATGAGTTAGTGGATTTATTACCAAGGATTGAAAATAATTTCCACCGAGTAACATTGGTCAATCAATGTAAGACAGAGCGACTCACTTTGGACTATGATATCAGTTTTCTAAATTTAGAGACTGGTAAAAAAGAATTTATACCCGAGCTTGTAATTATTGAAGTAAAACAAAATGGCCAGACTTTTTCTCCGGTAAGAGAAATATTGGCAAAAGAAAGAATCAGACCGGTTAGTATTAGTAAATATTGTGTCGGTTCTATATTGACTAACCCTTTGTTGAAATATAACCGGTTTAAAAAGAAATTAATGCAACTGAATAAATTAACAAATAATCATTATGGATACATTATCTGAATATGCGGAGGATGGAGCCCTCTTTGGATCGCCATTGCTCGATGTTGATGGATTTTGGCAATTAGTATTACGCTTTCTATTTAATTTTATTGTTGTTGGCATCATTATTCACTTTTTCTACTATCCCAAAAGCAGGAGGAGAGACTATTATTTTACTTTTTCTCTCATAAATATTAGCGTTTTTTTTCTTATTTTCTTGCTTGGTAGTGTGAAGTTAAAAATTGGTTTTGCGCTTGGACTATTTGCTATATTTGGAATAATCAGATACCGGACTGAATCTGTGCCTATTCGCGAAATGACCTATCTATTTGTTATTATTGCTGTTTCAGTTATTAATGCGCTTGCGATTCAGATTAGTTATGCAGAACTGATTGCAACTAATCTTATTTTTGTTTTGGCTACCTGGATATTGGAAAGCGCCCGATGGCTGAAGCATACATCGTGTAAACTAATATTATATGATAAAATTCATTTGATTACACCTGATAAATCATCAGAACTTATTATAGATTTAAAGAAAAGAACTGGCATTGATATTATAAAGGTCGAAATTGGTCATATTGACTTTCTTCGCGATGTGGCTTTTATAAAAATTTATTATGAACCAATAAGTGACGAGATTAATACAATAGATACTTTAACAAAATTTCCTAGAGAAAGTGATGAATAAATTAGAGCGTAGAATGATAAATATATTAAAAAAAACAGGCTTGCTTGTAACCTTGTTTTGGAGCACTTTTTCCTTTGCACAAAGTGATAACTTAGGTATGTCTGCAAGTGTGGAAATTAACAAGAAAATTTTGCCTAAATTAGAAGCCTCCTTAGAAGAAAGTTTTCGTCTTCGTGATAATTTTAGTGAAATAGACCGTTTTTCTACTGCATTGGAGCTTTCTTATAAATTTAATTCTTATCTGCGAGTAGGAGGGGCATATAATCTTATAAATTATAACCACCCCAAAAAAGATTGGGAAGTACGTCATCGATATTATTTTTTCGCACAAGGATATTATTCTTTTAATCGTTTTACTTTATCTTTACGTGAAAGATTTCAAAGTACCTACCGTGAAGGAGTGTCTGAAACAACAACCAGATCTAATCCTAAACTCTATCTCCGTAGCCGAATTTTGCTAAGTTATAATATAAAAGGAATTGGTTTTGAACCATATACTTCTTGTGAACTTTATTATACGCTTAATGACAAAACAGGCAATAGTATGAATAAAATAAGCTATATTTTGGGTACGAAATATAAAATAAACAAGCGGAACTATTTACAGATTTATTACAGATATATTAATTTCAATGAAGACGAAGATGAAGAAAACAGGCATATTCTGGGAATGGGATATTCTCATAAGTTTTAGTAAATCATAGGTTCTTTTACTAATTCTAAGATAAATCTTGTATCTTTGTTATTCTAATACATGGTGATAGAATGGGGAATACTTATAGGCGACAGCAAATTCTGGAGAATCTAATATATGCGGCTATTTGGCTAATTTTATTTGTTGCTCCGCTTTTGGATTATGTATATAAGCAAAATGCTTCGGTAGACTGGAATGACATTTTTCACTCTTGGAAAATGATGATTCCATTTTTCCTTATCTTCCTTATAAATAACTTTCTCTTAATGCCACAACTACTTATTAAAAAAAAGTCATGGCTTTATTTGTTGACAACACTTGTTACTATTTGTTTCCTAATTTCTTTTACTCCTCATATCTATAGAGTAAAAGGTCCTAATTTTGATCCGCGTTTTAATAGTGAATGGAAAAGACCGATTCCTTATCATTTAGATAAAAACACACAACCTCCATTTCCCCGTCCGATGCCAGAGAACAATAAACATGAATTCTCTATTCCTCCCAGAAATGAATTTTTGCATGTTCATTTTATGCAGCCGTTTCTGAATAATTTTATAATTGCAGTTTTGATGGTTGGTTTTAATATTGCGGTAAAATTACTTTTCCAGTCTATCAGAGATGAACATCAGCTCAAAGAACTGGAAAAACATAATTTGCAAACAGAGTTGGCTTATTTGAAACATCAGATCAATCCTCATTTTTTTATGAATACGCTTAATAACATTCATGCATTGATAGATATTGATTTTGAAAAAGCAAAAGAGACGGTTCTTGAACTTTCTAAAATGATGAGATATGTTTTATATGATTCTAGTCAGGCAACTATTAGTCTTGAAAAGGAAATTCAATTTATCAATAATTATATTGATTTAATGAAACTCAGATATACGGATAAAGTAAGTATAAACTTGCTTCTTCCAGATATAGTTCCGGTTGTCCAGGTTCCCCCACTGTTGTTTATATCATTTCTTGAAAATGCATTTAAACATGGAATAAGTTATCAACAAGAATCGTATATTAATTTTAGCCTTGAGGTAAATGAGAAAGATCTGAAATGCTTGATCTCAAATAGTAATTGCGGACATCCATCGGAAATAGAGGGCATTGGTTTGGATAATGTCAGAAAGCGATTGAATTTGCTTTATCCTGATAATTATACTTTAAAGATAGATTCCTCTGAAAAAGAATATAGTGTATTATTAATACTTCCTCTGATATGATAAGATGTATAGCTATTGATGATGAACCGTTGGCACTTACACAGCTTGCCGGGTATATTCTAAAAGTTCCTTTTTTAAAATTGGTAGAATCTTGCAGTAGTGCTTTTGAAGCCATTAATGTAATATCCAGAGAAGAGATTGATCTGATCTTTGTAGATATCAATATGCCGGATCTTAATGGACTTGATTTTGTTAGATCCTTAATTCATAAACCTCTTATTATTTTTATTACAGCTTATTCTGAGTATGCCATTGAAGGTTTTAAAGTAGACGCTTTGGATTATCTGCTTAAACCTTTTGGATATAGTGATTTCTTTAAATCTGCCAACAAAGCCAAACAGCAATATGAGTTGCTTCTGTCTTCACACAATCAACCGGATGATAAGAAACATCTGTTTATTAAAACGGAATACCGAATTGTTAGAATTGAAATAGATTCAATTATCTATATTGAAAGTATGAGTGAATATGTGCGCATACATACCATCCAAAGTAAACCAATTATGTCTCTTTTGAGTATGAAAATTTTGGAAGAACGGTTGCCAAAAAGTAAATTCATGCGGATACACCGTTCTTACATAGTTAATTTGCAAAAGATTGTAGAAGTATCCAAAGGACGTGTAATCATGGAAGGGCAAATATATATTCCGATTGGTGAGCAGTATAAAGAATCTTTTAATCATTATTTAGGTAAAAGCTTTCTTGGAAAATATTAAATACATGAAAGGGGATGCCTCACGGTATCCCCTTTCCAAACTTAAAACAACCAACAAAAGAAATAGATAATTTTGGAATTATCTAATAAAAAGAAGTTCTCTATATTTAGGTAATGGCCATAATTGGTCATCAACCACTAGTTCTAATTTATCAATGTGATAACGGATTTCTTCCAACATAGGGACGATTTTGTCATGATATGCAATTGCTTTCTCACGTTCGTCCACAATCTTGTTAGCTACTTTTCTTATTTCAATCATTTCATCTACTTTTTCTTTGATGAAAATGGTTCTTGTAGCAATGTCTTCAATAATTTCAAGGTTCTTTGCAGAAAGCTTGTTTGCTTTGTCGCTTGGGAACAATTCTTTCATCTTATATACATTGTCGATTAATTCAGACTGAAATTTTGTAGCAACAGGATTAATATGATTCAAAGCTAAGTCGCCTAATACGCGTGCTTCAATTTGAATCTTTTTTGTGTAAGTTTCCCATTTCACTTCATTACGAGCTTCCAATTCTACTTTTGTCATTACGCCTGTACTCTCAAACATTTTGATGCTGCTCTCTGTTAAGTAGCTATCAAAGATAATAGGCACACTTGTTTCGCAGTCCAAACCACGTTTCAGAGCTTCTGCTTTCCATTCTTCGCTATAACCATTGCCATCAAAGTGGATTGCTTTACATTCAATGATATCTTTACGAATAATTTCCAGAATAGCTGAAAGTTTAGGTTCGCCTTTTTCGATTAAAGCGTCTACTTCTTTTTTGAAAATAATTAACTGTTCTGCTACAGCAGCATTGAGTGCAATCATAGCAGATGCACAGTTTGCTTCAGAACCTACAGCACGGAACTCAAAACGATTACCTGTGAAAGCAAATGGAGAAGTACGGTTACGATCAGTATTGTCAATCAACAACTCAGGAATCTGAGGAATATCAAGTTTCATACCTTGTTTGCCGCTAAGGCTAATTAAATCATCTTTAGTACTTTCAGCCAAATGGTCAAGAACTTGAGACAGTTGTTTACCTAAGAAACTGGAGATAATTGCAGGAGGTGCTTCATTGGCGCCTAAACGGTGAGCATTGGTAGCAGATGAAATACTTGCTTTCAACAATCCGTTGTGACGGTATACCGCCATTAAAACGTTCACAATGAAAGTTACAAAACGAAGGTTTTCTTCTGAAGTCTTGCCTGGTCCCATTAATAAGATGCCAGTATCTGTACCTAATGACCAGTTGTTATGTTTTCCTGAACCGTTTATTCCTTTAAATGGCTTTTCGTGAAGCAAAACACGGAATCCATGTTGGCGAGCGATTTTACGCATCAAAGCCATAACTAAGAGGTTATGGTCATTGGCTAAATTACATTCCTCATAAATTGGAGCAAGTTCAAATTGATTAGGAGCTACTTCATTGTGACGAGTTTTCACAGGAATACCTAACTTTAAACTTTCAATTTCTAAATCTTTCATAAATGCAGTAACACGAGTTGGGATTGCACCAAAATAGTGATCTTCCAATTGTTGGTTCTTAGAACTCTCGTGTCCCATTAAAGTACGACCTGTTAAAAGTAAATCAGGACGAGCTCCGTAAAGGCCTTCATCAACTAAAAAGTATTCTTGTTCCCAACCTAGGAAGGCAACAACTTTTTTCACTTCAGGATTGAAGTAGTGGCAAACATCAACAGCTGCTTTGTTTACAGCCTGTAAAGCCTTTAAAAGAGGAGCCTTATAATCTAATGATTCTCCAGTATAAGCGATGAAGATAGTTGGAATACATAATGTGTCGCCCACAATGAACGCAGGGGATGAAGGATCCCATGCAGAATATCCACGAGCTTCAAATGTATTACGGATACCACCATTAGGAAAGCTGGAAGCATCTGGCTCTTGCTGAATAAGCAATTTGCCACTAAATTCTTCTACCATTCCCCCCTTACCATCGTGCTCTACAAAAGCATCATGCTTTTCGGCAGTGCCTTCTGTTAATGGATGGAACCAATGAGTGTAGTGTGTAGCACCCATTTCCAACGCCCATTTTTTCATTCCTGCGGCTACAGCATCTGCAATTTCTCTTTTGAGTGGAGTGCCATTTTCCATAGCATCCATAAGTTGCTGATATACTTTGTCAGGAAGATACTTGAACATCTTGGCTTTGTTAAACACATACATTCCGAAATAATCAGAAGGTCTCTCCGAAGGATCGATCACATTTAGTGCTTTTTTCTGGAAAGCAGTTTCTACGACTCTGAATCTTAGTTTTGACATAATAGCAATTTGATTTGTTGTTTTTTTATTATGTTAGAGTAAATAAATTTTTTACTTATTCTCCGAAAGGTTTATCGAACCACACGAAGAGTAGGTGAGAAGCATACTACCTTCTCATATAGTTTATTTTAATCATTAGATGTTTTAATTTCTAATATTTTCTTTTTAATTAAGAAAAGAGGTATAGAATGTAACCCTTGTTCAAGTTACCTTACCATACAACAAACCAGTAAAAATCAATAAACAACGGGTTACTATTCCCATACACTCTTTTATCCATTTACTTTCTTTTACCTCTAAAAACTTGTGTACCTCTATATTAATTTTAAAAAGTTAATCCAAATACGAAATAAGCTCCTTCAGTCTCAGGATTCACTGAAACTTTTGCAAATGCAGGAACAGAGAACGTATCTGTTACTTTAATTTCCTTAGAAGCTTTAATTCCAATATTAACTACAGCGAACTTGTCTGTAAATTTAGTATATGAACCATCCCATGGAGTACAACCTATCTCTGCTTTAAAGTTTGTATCTCCCAATATAAAGGGAGCGCTTGCTTCGATGTAAGTAGAGTATGCTCTCTTTCCATCTTTTTTCAGGTAATAATCATATCCTGCAAAGTTTGTATTCCAACTTAATGCCAATGCCCCAAAATCATAACCCACTGTAGCCTCATACACATGGGAAGTAGTATGTGAACTGTAATTGAAATACTTCACTGGTGAAAGATAATAGTCTGTTACTGCCAAGCTAAAACCTCCGGTAGTATAACCTGCCGTAAGGTCAAGCTCTTTGGTGTCTGCTTTATCAAACCCAACAGATCCCCATGCAGTTAAAGAAAATCCACTCCTTTTCACAGCAATTGTCGGTTGAATACTTACACCGCCCAAGTTTTGACCACGCCAATAGTAAACACTTACTAGATCTGCCCCTGTTGATACCTCTACTTTGTCTTTCCCCATCATTTGAGATGGTAAAAGTAGTGCAACTAGAACTACTGTAAGACCGATACGTTTTTTCATTGTGTTTTTCATCGTTCTTCATTTTTTTTAGTTAGAAAAATCATGGAATATATAGTCGCGCGCTTACTATCTTTTTATTTAATCCAGTTTTTCAATCTTCTCATAGCTTCCACACAGTCCTCACGGGCTCCAAAAGCTGTTAAACGAAGATATCCTTCTCCGCTGGGTCCAAAACCTACTCCGGGTGTACCTACAACGTTTGCTTCATAGAGCAACTGTTCAAAGAACTTCCATGATGGCATTCCATTCGGGGTCTTTACCCAAAGGTAGGGTGCATTATCACCGCCAAATACTTTTAATCCTGTAGCCTCAATGCCTTGTTTCATTATTTTGGCATTGGTCATATAATAATTAATAATCTCCTTTACTTGTTCTTTTCCTTCAGGCGAATAAACTGCTTCCGCTGCTCGCTGAGTAATGTACGATGTTCCGTTAAATTTTGTACATTGATGTCTATTCCATAATTTATTTAAAGGAATGCGCTCTCCCGTTAAGGTGGTTGCATTCAGTTCTTTTGGGACTATAGTATATCCACATCTTACTCCAGTAAAGCCAGCTGTTTTAGAAAAACTTCTAAATTCAATAGCAACTTTTTTTGCACCTTTAATTTCATAAATTGAATGAGGAACGTCTGGGTCCTGAATATAGGCTTCGTAAGCTGCATCAAATAATATTAAGGTGTCATTTTCCAGAGCATAATTCACCCATTTCTTAAGCTCAGTTTTAGAAAGAGTTGTTCCTGTTGGATTGTTAGGATAGCAGAGATATAATATATCGATTCTGCGATCAGGTAGTTGTGGTACAAAATCATTTTCACTCAGGCAAGGAATGTAGACAATGTTACTCCATTTTCCGTCTTCTAAAACGCCAGCACGCCCTGCCATTACATTTGAGTCAATATAGACAGGATAAATAGGATCTGTTACTCCCACACTGTTATCATGACGAAGAATATCTCCAATATTTCCTGTATCGCTTTTAGCTCCGTCATTTATAAAAACTTCACTGGGATCAAGATAAATGCCTCTATTTGCAAAATCATTCTTAATGATTGCATCAATTAAAAAGCTATAGCCTTGCTCAGGTCCGTATCCACGAAAGGTTTCTTTTATAGCCATTTCGTCTACAGCCTTATGCATTGCTTTTATTACCGCGTCGGGTAATGGTTGAGTGACATCTCCAATTCCTAAACGGATAACATCCTGTTTAGGATGTGTCACTTTAAATGTGTTTACTTTTTTTGCTATATCCGAGAAAAGATAACTCCCGGGTAGCTTTAAATAATGTTCGTTAACCAATGCCATATCTATCTGTTGTTGTTAAGTTTGTCGGTTTTCTAAATGGCTATCTCTCCTTCAAAGACATGAGTAGCCCCACCAGTCATATATACCTGGTTTGTTTGTTTGTCCCAATTAATATTAAGGGATCCTCCATCCATTATTATTTCTACATCTTGTCCTGTTTCTCCTATAATGGAACCAGCTACCGCAGTAGCGCAGGCCCCTGTTCCGCAAGCCATTGTGATGCCTGAGCCACGCTCCCAAACCCTCATTCTTATTTTATTGTCAGTGAGTTTCTGAGCAAATTCCACGTTTATCCTTCCGGGAAAAAGAGGATGACGTTCTAAGAGTGGCCCTATGGTAGGTAAGTTTATCCGTTCAATGTCATTTACGAAAATAACTAAATGAGGATTACCCATCGAAATAGCAGTCGCTTTATAAGTTTGTTTGTTTACTGTAATTTCTTTTGCAATCATGTTGGCGGGTTTTTCGTCAATGATAACTTCTTCCAGAACTGGAGAGCCCATGCCCACAGTCACTTTAGAGACTTCGCCTTCAGCAATAGTCAGTTTTAAGTTTTTGACGCCAGAGAGTGTATCAAGTGTAATTTCTGTTTTATGCGTTATTTTATTATCATAAAGATATTTGCCAATGCAGCGAGAAGCGTTTCCACACATCATTGCTTCAGAACCATCTGCATTAAAAATACGCATGCTGAAATCTGCTATAGTGGATTCTCCAATTAAAACCAAACCATCAGAGCCTATTCCTGTATGAGGAGCACTCCATTTGATAGCTAATTCTTCAGGATGTTCTATGTGGTACTTCATTGCATTGACATAAATGTAGTCATTTCCCGCACCGTGCATCTTTGTGAATTTAATCAGGTTTATCATTTTGTATTAATAATTTGCTATATCAATTTCCTTTTGTTTTCTTCAATTGCAAATATAAGGCATTTTGTATAATTATTGCTATTAATTGCTTCCTAATTAATATTTTTTTTATAATAAATAACATCTGATGTCTATAATGGCGTAAAAATAATAAAATTATTATTATTATACGCTTTTTTTAGAAGATTGATAGATTTTTCTTTGTATAAGATCTCATCTTTTTATATGTATATTTATTTAGCTGACATTTGCAGGAGGAGAGAAGAGAGAATCTAAAAAAGTATTTTTGATATTATTCTTGGTAAGTAGATAAAAAAAAAGAGGCAAATAATGCTTTCGCAATATCTGCCTCTTTTTATGTAATATTTCTCTTATGCTTTAGGAAGAGCTTCTTTAACGACCATTTGACGGCCTTCAAATTCTGCGCCATTCAATTCCTTAATAACATTTTCTGCTTCAGTTTGATCAGGCATTTCTGCAAAAGCAAAACCTTTTGATCTGCGAGTATCGCGGTCAACAATTAACTTAACTGAATTTACTGTACCGTACTCTTCTAAAACGTGATTTAGATCTGATTCTTTAACCTTATAGCTAAGGTTGCCAATGTAAATATTCATACGAATAAAAATTAAAATAAATAATTTGAAAATTGAAACAATGTAAGTTTGAAAGATCTGTTTTCACATACAAATATTTCCGAATGAACGGAAAATTAGATAGAAGAACGAGAACAATGTAAACTAGCTCTTGTTTATGTTTGCAAAGTAAAGAAAAACTTTTCATTAGTTCACTATAAAAAAACGATTATTTTTTATATATAATGCGTGTTTATATTATTTTAACAATTAAAAGTACTCATGTACACATGATACTTAAATAAAGAGATCTATTGATTTTATGATAATGTCAACGTGCTAAAATACAATAAGTATTCCTTTGCAATAAATAGCAAGAATGATTGAAAGGCGCTATTTAACAAGGAGTAGATAGAAATTACATTCAATGCAATGGATACTGATAAAATACATATTGTATATTCTACAATATATACAGAAATCATATTGTAGTAAATAAGATATGTATAATATTGATAAATAAAGATTTATAGGATAAAAATAATTCATTTTTTATTTGCATCTACAAAAAATAGCTTTATATTTGCCACGCTTAAACTAATAGTATGCAATACGATACCAATGAAAATAAATTAGTCAATCCCCACGTCTCAGTAGACTGTGTTGTGATAGGGTTTGATGGAGAGCAGATGAAAGTTTTGCTGGTAAAACAGTTAGAACAAGAAGGACTGGATACCTATAATGATCTCAAACTTCCCGGAAGTCTTATCTATGATGATGAAGATCTGGATGAAGCAGCTCAACGAGTTCTTTACGAATTAACTGGAATTAAGAATCTTAATTTGCTACAATTCAGAGCTTTCGGCTCAAAGAATAGAACACATAATCCAAAAGATGTACGATGGTTGGAGCGTTTTCATCAGCTAAAAAGTAAGATTGAGCGGATTGTCACCATTGCTTACATTTCTATGGTTAAAATTGATAAGAAGATGGAGCAGCTATCAGATAAATATAAAGCTTGCTGGATGGAAGTGAAAGATCTGAAGGAGTTGGCATTCGATCACAATCAGATTATTTCGGAAGCCATCACTTACATTCGTCAATATGTAGAAGCTAATCCTTCTGTTTTGTTTGATCTGTTACCGCGTAAGTTTACTGCTTCCCAACTGCGTGTGTTATATGAATTAGTGTATGATAAAGCTTTTGATGTACGTAATTTCCATAAGAAAATAGCAATGATGGAGTACGTAGTTTTATTAGAAGAGCGACAGCAGAGAGTGCCTCATCGGGCAGCTCATTACTATAAATTTGACCGCAAGATTTATAACAAACTCCATAGTACTACAAAGTCATTTAATAAATAATTACCTTATATATTTAATACCTTATTATTATGTTTCTATTAGGATATGACATAGGAAGTTCGTCGGTAAAGGCGAGTCTGGTAAATGCTGAGACAGGGAATTGTATTTCCAGTGCTTTTTTCCCGAAAGCGGAAATGAATATTACTGCGGTAAAAGCTGGTTGGGCGGAACAAGATCCGCAAGCATGGTGGGAAAATCTGAAGCTATCTACCAAGAGTATTCTGGAAGAATCAGGAGTCAGTGCTGCTGAAATTAAAGCCATTGGCATCTCTTACCAGATGCATGGATTAGTTTGTGTGGATAAAGATCAAAATGTATTGCGTCCGGCTATTATCTGGTGCGATTCACGGGCGGTACCTTATGGACAAAAAGCTTTTGAAACTTTGGGAGAGGAGAAATGTCTTTCTCATTTATTGAATTCTCCAGGTAATTTTACCGCTTCCAAATTAGCTTGGATTAAAGAAAACGAGCCTAGTATCTACGAACGAATCTATAAGGTGATGCTTCCAGGTGATTATATTGCCATGAAGTTGAGTGGAGAGATTTGCACTACTGTTTCCGGTCTTTCGGAAGGAATGTTCTGGGACTTTAAAGAAAACCGTCCCGCAAGCTTTTTGATGGACTACTTTGGTTTTGATTCTTCAATGATTGCTACTATAAAACCTACCTTCTCTAATCAGGGTGGAGTGAGCGCCGCCACAGCCAAAGAGCTTGGATTGAAAGAAGGAACTCCTATAACTTATCGCGCGGGAGATCAACCCAACAACGCGCTTTCTCTAAATGTATTCAACCCCGGTGAAATAGCTTCTACCGCAGGAACTTCGGGTGTAGTATATGGAGTAAATGGAGAAGTGAATTATGATCCATTGTCTCGTGTCAATACCTTTGCTCATGTAAATCATACCGATGAACAAACTCGTTTGGGAGTATTGCTTTGTATAAATGGAACCGGCATCCTGAATTCCTGGATAAAAAAGAATATAGCCCCCGAAGGTATCTCTTATAATGAAATGAATGTTCTGGCATCTAAAGCTCCCATTGGTAGTGGTGGCATCAGTATTCTTCCTTTTGGCAATGGAGCTGAGCGGATGCTTGGCAACAAAGAGATAGGATGTTCCATCCGCGGACTTAATTTCAATACACACGGTAAACATCATATTATCCGCGCAGCGCAGGAGGGGATTGTCTTTTCCTTTAAATATGGTATTGACATCATGGAGAAGATGGGAATTCCGGTGAAGAAGATTCATGCCGGACATGCAAACATGTTTCTGAGTCCTATTTTCAGGGATACACTTGCCAGCGTAACCGGAGCGGTTATTGAGTTATACGATACCGATGGTTCTGTAGGTGCCGCTAAAGGAGCGGGGATAGGTGCAGGAATTTATAAAGATAACAAGGAAGCCTTTGCTACACTTGATAAGCTAGATGTAATAGAACCTAATGTAGCTAAACATCAGGAGTATGCGGATGCATATAATAAATGGGAACACAGACTGAAAAAGTCTATGTCTAAGTAATAATCAATTTAAATCACAAGTATTATGGCAACAAAAGAGTATTTTCCCGGAATAGGAAAAATTAAGTTTGAAGGTAAAGAGAGTAAGAATCCAATGGCATTCCATTATTATGACGCTGAAAAGGTGATCAATGGTAAGAAGATGAAAGATTGGCTGAGATTTGCAATGGCTTGGTGGCATACACTTTGTGCCGAAGGTGGAGATCAGTTTGGTGGAGGAACAAAGCAATTCCCTTGGAATGGTGCTTCTTCTGTAGTTGAAGCTGCAAAAAACAAGATGGATGCAGGTTTTGAGTTTATGCAAAAATGTGGTATTGAACATTACTGTTTTCATGATGTGGATTTAGTAGATCCAAGTGATAACATTGAAGAATATGAAGCCAATCTGAAAGCGATTGTTGCTTATGCCAAACAAAAGCAAGCTGAAACAGGAATCAAATTATTGTGGGGTACTGCTAATGTATTTTCACATGCTCGTTATATGAATGGCGCGGCAACTAATCCTGACTTTGATGTCGTGGCACGTGCTGCTGTTCAGATTAAGAATGCGATAGATGCAACTATTGAGTTAGGCGGTGAAAACTATGTATTCTGGGGTGGACGCGAAGGCTATATGTCTTTATTGAACACCGATCAGAAACGTGAGAAAGATCATTTGGCCATGATGCTTACCAAAGCTCGTGACTATGCCCGTGCAAAAGGCTTTAAAGGAGTTTTCTTAATTGAGCCTAAACCAATGGAGCCCATGAAACATCAATATGACGTGGACACAGAAACTGTAATTGGTTTTCTGAAAGCTCACGGGTTGGAACATGATTTCAAAGTAAATATTGAAGTGAACCATGCTACTTTGGCCGGACATACTTTTGAACACGAATTGGCTTGCGCTGTGGATGCTGGTTTGTTAGGTTCCATTGATGCCAATCGCGGTGATTATCAGAACGGATGGGATACAGATCAGTTCCCTGTCGATAGTTTTGAACTAATTCAGGCTATGATACAGATTATTCGTAACGGTGGTTTAGGTCACGGAGGTACAAACTTTGATGCAAAGACCCGTCGTAATTCTACCGATCTGGAAGATATCTTCATTGCTCACATTAGTGGAATGGATGTATTTGCCCGTGCACTCGAAAATGCTTCTACATTGCTCAATGAATCTCCTATTTGTAAAATGGTGAAAGAACGTTATGCTTCTTTCGACGGAGGTAAAGGGAAAGAATTTGAAGATGGTAAACTTTCTATCGAAGATCTTCGCGCATATGCTGTTGCAAAGGGAGAACCTGCTCAGACTAGTGGACAACAGGAATTATATGAGGCAATTGTTAATATGTATTGCTAATTATTTTGTTGCGTAACCTTAATAAACAGACCAATATGCTTGTGAATAATCTTATTCCGGCATATTGGTTCTATTGAATCTTTGGTACATTTTTTCTAATTCTAATAACATAAAACATATGTCATCAAAAACAAAGCAAGCAGGACTCTATATTGCTTTACTGACTCTGGTCGCTACATTCGGCGGATTATTATTTGGTTATGATACTGCGGTGGTGAACGGAGCCGAACAGTCTTTGGTCGATTTCTTCATTAAACGGATCAATATTGATCATGTGTACGCTGTGAGCATGATTACCCAGTATAAAATCATTGTAAGTGGAGTAATCCTTTTGGTATTGGCCATTCTCTCCTCACAAATATTCAAACTGGTAGGTAAAAGGAAAGGTGGAATAACGGTTGTCGTCTTATTTATCCTTGCTATTCTCTGGATTGTTAATTATTTGAAGGCGGCTGTTCCGACTGAAGTGACAGAAGTTCAATCTATGGCGGACTCTATCAAAGGGTTTGTGATTTCCAGTGCATTAGTAGGATGTATCATTGGCGGATCGCTTTCCGGCTTTATCTCTAATTCATGGGGACGTAAGAATGGTCTTCTTGTCTGCGCCGTTGCCTTCTGCATATCGGCTATTGGTGCCTGGCAACCCGAATTTTTCAACATCTTTGGTTTGAACGATGCCTATTCTTTCGTGTTCTATCGTATTATTGGCGGTTTGGGTGTAGGTTTGGCTTCTGCGCTTTCTCCTATGTACATTGCCGAAATTGCTCCCGCGGAAAGCCGTGGTAAGTTAGTCTCCTTTAATCAGTTTGCCATCATCTTCGGTATGTTGGTGATCTACTTTGTGAACTATTTCATCGCTAAGTCCGGTGATTCCCAATGGCTCACCGAGTTTGGATGGCGATGGATGTTCTTTTCAGGAATCATACCCGCAGGGATCTTCTTTATTCTGCTCTTCTTTGTTCCCGAAACTCCACGTTTCCTGGCAATGAAAGGAAGAGACGGTCAGGCATTTCGTGTATTGAAAAAGATTGTTGGTGAAGAAAAGGCAAAGACTGAATTAGCCGAAATTAAGGAAACTCTGCATGAACACAGTTCTCCCTGGTTATCTTACGGTTGGTTAGTCATTATCATTGGGGTGCTGCTATCTGTCTTCCAACAATTTGTGGGAATTAATGTGGTGCTTTATTATGCCGGAAATATATTTCGAAATATGGGTGCTACAACAGATACTTCCTTGTTGCAGACCATTATTGTGGGAATAGTAAACCTTACGTTTACTTGTGTGGCAATTCTAACGGTCGATAAGTTTGGCCGTAAACCGCTGATGATTATCGGAGCATTGGGCATGGCTGTAAGTATGATCCTGCTGGGCTTTACATTCTATTTCCAGACTGTAGGTTTGGGTTCACTCATTCTGATGTTACTCTACACCGCTTCTTTTGCAATGAGTTGGGGACCAGTGGCGTGGGTACTGTTGTCGGAAATATTTCCAAATTCCATTCGTGGCGCAATGTCTATTGCTGTAGCCGCACAATGGCTGGCTAATCTCATTGTATCCTGGACGTTCCCCATCATGAACGATAACAAAGGTCTGACAGAACTGTTCCATCAAGGCTTTGCTTACTGGATCTATGGTGTTATGGGACTTCTGGCTGCCTTCTTTATCTGGAAGTTTTTGCCGGAAACGAAAGGAAAAACACTCGAGGAAATTGAAAAGTTCTGGAAGAAATAACCAGTTTTATCCTTTTTATACAAAAGCGAGGCAATGGAATATTGCTTCGCTTTTTTTGAATCCTTTTTATTTTTTTATGCCTTTTTTCTAAATTTGTTTACCTTTGCAGCACTATTAAAAAGACATCACTTAAAATTATGACAAAGAAGATTGTATTACTCGGTTCCGGAGAGTTAGGAAAAGAGTTTGTTATTGCAGCTCAGCGTATAGGACAATATATCGTGGCTTGCGACTCATATCCCGGAGCACCCGCCATGCAAGTGGCGGACGAGTGTGAAGTATTTGATATGTTAAATGGAGATGCGTTGGAACGTGTGATCAAAAAACATCAGCCTGACTTGATTGTGCCGGAGATTGAAGCCATCCGCACCGAACGTCTTTATGATTTTGAAAAGCAAGGAATCCAGGTCGTACCGAGTGCCCGTGCGGTCAACTTTACTATGAACCGTAAAGCCATTCGCGACTTAGCCGCCAAAGAGCTCGGCCTGAAAACGGCAAAATACTTCTATGCAACTTCGTTGGATGAACTAAAATCCGCCGCTCCATTCGTAGGCTTCCCTTGTGTAGTGAAACCGCTGATGTCTTCTTCCGGAAAAGGTCAGTCGTTGGTCCGTTCGTTTCAAGAGCTTGATAATGCCTGGGAATATGGCTGCAACGGTAGCCGGGGCGACATCAAAGAACTGATTATTGAAGAATTTATTCATTTTGATAGTGAAATCACCTTACTGACAGTAACTCAAAAAAACGGGCCAACCCTCTTTTGTCCGCCTATCGGGCATGTACAAAAAGGAGGCGATTACCGTGAAAGCTTTCAGCCTGCGCTTATAGATCCCGCTCATTTAAAAGAAGCTCAGGAGATGGCTGATAAGGTAACCCGGGCATTGACCGGAGCCGGACTTTGGGGGGTAGAATTCTTCCTGAGTCATGAGAATGGAGTTTACTTCTCCGAGTTATCTCCCCGCCCTCATGATACAGGGATGGTAACATTAGCGGGCACACAAAACCTGAATGAATTTGAATTACACTTGCGTGCAGTACTTGGACTCCCCATTCCAAGCATTAAGCAAGAACGGGCAGGAGTAAGCGCGGTGATTCTTTCACCTATTGCCAGCAAAGAGATGCCCCGGTACAGAGGCATGGAAGAAGTGCTAAAGGAAGAGGATACTTACCTGCGTATTTTCGGTAAACCATTCACCAAGGTGAACCGTAGAATGGGTGTGGTACTTTGTTATGCTCCTCTGGGATCGGACATAGATACATTAAGAAACAAAGCTAAAGATCTTGCTTCAAGAGTAGAGGTCCACTAACTAACCCCTCTGTAAATATGGTTTTTCTCTTGTACAAAACAACGCATTCTTTTGTACAAGAGATTTATTTTTTTTGTACAAAAGAATGCATTGTTCTGTACAAGAATTCCAGAAATTATCTTTTCCCTTTTTTTTCTCTTTTTCTTTAATCAATAATTCACTCCCTTCTGAACATCCCACCCTGTTACTTTGTTAAAGAACAAATACAAAACAGATCTTTAACTTAGAAAGAAAAATATGAAGAAATCTGATATCGGGCTTATTGGCTTGGCAGTGATGGGAGAGAATCTCGCACTCAATATGGAGAATAAAGGATGGCAAGTTTCAGTATATAACCGTACTGTAAAAGGACTTGAAGAAGGAGTAGTGAAACGTTTTGTTTCTGGGCGTGCCAAAGGAAAAAAGATAGCAGGATTTATAGGGATAGATGAATTTGTAGATTCTCTATCAACCCCTCGTAAGATTATGATGATGGTGCGTGCAGGCAGTCCTGTAGATGAACTAACCGATCAGTTGTTGCCATTGCTTTCTCCCGGAGATATATTGATTGACGGAGGAAACTCCAACTATGAAGATACTACCAGAAGAGTGAAACGGGTAGAACAAAAAGGTTTTTATTTCATCGGGGCGGGTGTCTCGGGCGGAGAAGAAGGCGCTTTAAACGGAGCATCGATCATGCCTGGCGGATCTGTAGAAGCATGGCCTCAAGTAAAGCCAATCTTACAAAGTATCGCTGCGAAAGCAGAAGATGGTACTCCTTGCTGCGAATGGATTGGCGGAGGAGGTTCGGGTCACTTTGTGAAGATGATTCACAATGGCATTGAATATGGAGATATGCAGCTCATTTCCGAAGCTTATTTTGTGATGAAGCAATTGCTTAAAGCATCCAACGAAGAGATGGCCGGTTACTTTTCCAAATGGAATGAAGGAAAGCTAAAAAGTTATCTGGTGGAAATCACTGCACATATATTGAAACACAAAGATGAGAAAGGAGAATACCTGATTGATAAAATACTTGATACCGCGGGACAAAAGGGAACTGGTAAATGGTCGGTAATTAATGCCATGGAACTGGGTATGCCACTCAATCTGATTGCCACAGCGGTATTTGAACGAAGTCTTTCCTCCCGAAAAGAGCTCCGTGTGGAGGCTTCTAAGGTGTATGAACGGGTGAGCTCTGATGTGAATTATTTCAATGATCAGTTACTGGAGGAGACTGAACAATCACTCTATGCCTCTAAGTTAGTGTCATACGCACAAGGCTTCAATGTACTCAAGCAAGCCTCCGAACAATTTGGCTGGGAACTCAATCTGGCAACTATTGCCCGGCTTTGGAGAGGTGGATGTATCATTCGTTCGGCTTTCTTAAACGACATTGCCAAAGCGTTTGAAGAAGATAAGCAGCTGAGTAATCTGTTGCTGTCTCCTTATTTTAAGCAAGAGATCACAGCAGCTCTGCCTGCTTGGAAGCGATTGGTTGCTTCGGCTGCCAAAGAAGAACTGCCTGTGCCCGCATTCTCATCCGCACTCAATTATTTCTATTCATTAACGACTGATCGTTTACCCGCCAATCTTGTTCAGGCACAGCGTGATTATTTTGGTGCGCATACTTTTGAACGAGTAGATCAGCCACGTGGAGTATTCTCTCACGAGAACTGGACCGGACAGGGAGGAGATACGAAATCCGGAAGTTATAATGCATAAATTGAAAGTATCATGAGTAAACCAAATAGTCTGGTAATTGTCATATTCGGGGCATCGGGAGACTTGACACGTCGCAAACTGATGCCGTCTCTTTATTTGTTACATAAAAACAAGCGATTGCCTCCGCATTTAGCCATTCTTGGTGTGTCGCGCACGGCATATAAGGATGAGGAGTATCGTGAGCATATACGGGAAGAGCTTTCCCACTTTGTAAAACCGGAAGAGGTGGACGAAGCTCAGATTCGTTCCTTCATTGATTTATTATATTACTTCCCTATGGATCCTGCCAATGCCGACGCTTACCCGTCTTTACAATCCAGATTGTTGAGTCTGGACGCGTTGATTGGAAATCAGGAGAATTATCTTTATTATCTGGCCACGCCTCCTTCCCTTTATGGAGTGATTCCCCAGCATCTTAAGCAAGTGGGATTAAACCTGGACAAGGGAGTGGAAAAGAAAAAACGGATTATTGTGGAAAAGCCTTTTGGCTATGATTTGGAATCTGCTATTGAATTGAATAAAATCTACAAGGATGCCTTTCGGGAAGATCAGATTTTCCGTATCGATCATTTTCTTGGAAAAGAAACGGTACAGAATATCTTGGCTCTCCGCTTTGCCAATAGTATTTTTGAACCTATCTGGAATCGGAACTATGTAGACTATGTGGAAGTTACCGCAGTAGAGAATATGGGTATAGAACAGCGTGGAGGATTCTTTGACGGAGTAGGGACCTTACGGGATATGGTGCAAAATCATTTGATTCAGTTGGTGGCGCTTACAGCGATGGAACCTCCTATGGCTTTCAATGCAGATAGTTTCCGGGATGAAGTGGCAAAGGTCTATCAATCCCTTACTCCGCTTACGGAAGAAGACATGAATGAGCACATTATACGTGGACAATATACTGCTTCCGAAACTCGAAAAGGGTATAGGGAAGAGAAAAATGTGGATCCACTGTCTCGTACCGAATCTTATGTAGCCATGAAAATTGGCATTAGTAATTGGCGGTGGAGTGGGGTACCTTTTTATATCCGTACGGGGAAACAAATGCCTACCAAGGTTAGTGAGATTGTAGTGCATTTTAAGCCCACTCCTTACCGGCTATTCAATTCTCCGGAACAGAAATCCCCGATGGCCAATCAACTGATTATCCGTTTGCAACCCAATGAAGGTATAGTACTCAAATTTGAAATGAAAGTGCCTGGCTCAGGCTTCAATGTGGAACGTGTGTCAATGGATTTTAGTTACAGCAGTTTGGGCGAACTTCCAACGGAAGATGCCTATGCCCGTTTGATTGAAGATTGTATACAGGGCGATCCCACTCTCTTTACGCGGAGTGACGCAGTGGAATCCAGTTGGCAGTTCTTTACTCCAGTGCTTACCTTCTGGAAAGAACATCCCGAAATACCTGTTTATGGTTATCCGGCAGGGACTTGGGGCCCTAGGGAATCCGAGGCAATGATGCATGAGCATGGCGCCGACTGGACTAACCCTTGCAAGAACTTAACGAATACGGATTTGTATTGTGAGTTATAATTATAGTAAAGATGATTAAAATAAATAGTTTTTCAACCTCTTTGGAAGCTGCCCACGGACTGACCAAGCTTTTGTTGGAACAGATTGGCCAGTGCACAGAGAAGGACTTCCATCTGGCACTGTCGGGAGGAAGTACTCCCGCAGCTCTTTTTCAGTTGTGGGTGGATCAATATAAAGAGATTATTCCCTGGAATCGGTTACAACTGTACTGGGTAGACGAACGTTGTGTACCTCCCGACCATCCCGAAAGTAATTTTGGAATGACCAAACGTATTCTTCTCGATAAGGTTCCTTTATCCGATCTACATATTCATCGCATTCATGGAGAAGATTGCCCCGAAGAGGAGGCAAAGAGATATTCGGCTTTGATTGATGACTTACTGATCAAACGGAATACTTATCCCGAATTTGATTGCATCCTTCTTGGAATTGGTGTCGATGGACATACCTCTTCTTTATTTCCCGGACAACAGTATTTACTGACTTATGCTGAAACGTATGCGGTGAGCGTTCAACCCCAAACGGGCCAGCAACGCATTGCCTTGACCGGCTTACCAATTTTGCATGCGCATAAAGTGATTTTCTTTGCCACAGGCAAAGAAAAATTAGCAATTCTAAAGGAAGTGATAAAGGGAGAAGATCAATATCCGGCGGGATACATTGTTTCACGGGCAGCTGATGCCGAACTTTTTACCGACTGTCCTTTATAAAAAAAAGATTCCCCCTACTTGACCTCTGTCAGATGGGGGAACCTACAAAAACTAAACTAGACTTAACTAAACTAAACTATTCTATATTGAGTTCTCGCAACTCCTTCGTTGATACGGAAAAATCCGTATGTTTCTTGACACGCTCAAGGACTAACTGTCCTACTTTTTGCGCATCCTCCCGGCTTTTAAAAGCTCTTCCTCCCGTAACCGCTGGAATAACAGGTTGATCAATCAATAGACGATCTCCTTCTTTTATCTGATATCCATATCCGCCTTTTACACTTATCACGTCTACATGCATTGCAGAAGAATGGGAATGATTAAACCATATTCCAATAAAAGCGGCGATGACTATAAATGCAATTGCAAAAATACTTATTTTTTTTTTATTCTTCATAATATTCATAAGGAGATAATTCCCACATATCATCAAAATAAAGGCTACTACTTGCTCCCGTCACAATAAACCCTCTTGTCCCTGTAGAGAAAGCAACGGCTTTCTTACGTGCTGAGGCCTTTACCGTAAGGGCTGTATAGTCATCATCACTATCTCCACTCCAAAGATCGGTTGCAGGATTATATACCCAATAATCAGATTTAAGTGTTCCATTTTCTCCAGTTACCAAATAGCCCTTTCCATCAATTACAAAAGTTACAGCCTGTGCCCGGGCAATGCCTGCATAGTCATCATCATAATCCTCATCTGTATTATTATTGGCTATATCTCTCAATTGTGTCCATGTTCCTGTGCTAGGATCAAATTTCCAGAAGTCATCTACATAGGTTCCATTTGATTGTCCACAACAAATATAAGCTATATTATCTATTACAAAGGCACTTCCCGAGCGACGTTTCTTTCCACTGAATCCATTCATGCCAGCAGTTCCGTCCATAATAACCCATTTATCATTTACCGGATCATATCGGTAGAAATCTTTCAAATAATTTCCATCATAACCGGTACCTACATAACCATAATCACCTATGGCAAAAGACAGTGCATCATAACGAGCCGTACCTCCAAAATCAGCTTTTTGAGTCCATCTATCATTTACAGGATCATATTCCCAAGTATCTTTCAAGTTAACGTTTCCATCATAACCGGTAGTTATATACCCTTTGCCGTTCACAGAAAAACCTACGCCAGCATTTCTTTTCGCTGTTTCCGGTAAACTGGCTCTTTGTGTCCAGCTATTGGTTGATACATTGTATTCCCACAGGTCGTACAAACGATATTTCCCATCATATCCACAACAGATATATCCGTTTCCATCAATCATAAATGAGGCAGCTTCGCTTCTGGCTACTCCGTCAAAATCCGAACGATTCTTCCATACGCCAAGGGTGTACGAGCTGCTATCTGTGCAGGATGAGAGAGTGAAGGCGATGAGACAACCTATTAGTAATAGCTTTTTCATCTTGTTTAAATGCAATACATTCATAATGTTACTATTCGATTTAACGATTTTAATTTCTACGCCCAAAAGTAATGTTACCAAGTATTTTCTACAAAAGTAATCGACAGATTACCTAGTTTTATCGCTGTAACAAGCAAATTACTCTATAAGGAGGCTTTATTGGCAAATTTACCCGAAAAAAGGGAAAATAGACTGCTCTGTAGAGATTTTATCCATATTGGTCGATTCTATTTTAATAATATAGGTAGACCTGTTTCTTTTGCATAAACTTTATAGAGCGAATATGAAACAACTTCTTTTTTTATTGTCATGGATTGCTTTGTTATTATGTACATCCTGCCGGGACGAAACGTCTGATTTGGGCGGAAAGTGGGTTGAAAGTGATCTGCAAAATGTACTTACGGATACTTGTACGGTGAAATTAAGTACGATTCTGCTAGATTCCATTAATACTTCTAATAAGAACATTGCTCAGCTTGGATATTATGAAGATGGTATTTGGGGAAAAATAGCGGCTTCTTCCTATATTGAATATACTCCCGCTTCATTTACACCTGATGAAAATTTAACTTACAAGTATGATTCACTCACTATCAGTTTAAAGTGTAATGGTGATTATATAGGAGATACGCTCTCTACAGTGAAAGTCAACTTGTACGAATTGAAAGATAATATTACTTTAAATGATAATGGCTATTTATTTAATAATTCCAGCATTGCTTATAATTCAACTCCCTTGTCTACCATAAATATTCAACCGAGACCTAAAGGTGGAAACATCTTGGAATATCGTATTTCAGATGAATTAGGAAACGCCTGGTTTAATAAAATGCTTGAAAAATCGGAAGATTTTGACTCATCGGATAACTTTAGAAAATATTTTAAAGGCATTGCTTTTGTTCCCGATGAAGCATCCAACCGGTCAATAATAGGATTCGCTATTAGTGATTCAAGTATGTGCATTAAAATGTACTATCATGAGATTAGCTCTAATTCGAGCGATTTGACAGTTAAGATTGCTCCCACAACTCCTCATTTCAATAAAGTGAAGCATGATCGTGAAAATACTCCTCTACAACTTTTTGATAAGCAAACCAAAGAAATTACTTCTGATAAGTTAAGTAATATTTCTTATGTGCAAGGGCTTACCGGTCTTTATACGAAAATAGAATTTCCTTTCTTAAACAATCTGTTATTACTAGGTCAGAGCGTCAGTATAGAATCGGCCACACTTTACCTATATCCGGTGAAGGGTTCGTATGGGAAGTTAAATCCTTTGCCGTCCAGTTTAGCTCTTTATGTAGCAGATCAGAATGATGTAACCGGAAGTCAGATAACCGATATTTTAGGCACATCCGTGCAGACAGGAAGTCTGGTTACTGATGATGCTTTGAATGAGAATACATACTATTCTTTCGATATCACTAGCTTTTTAAAGGGAAACTTAGGTAAAGTGGGCGTTAATATAGAGAATTTACAACTAGTACTACCAGAGAGCAAGATAAACACGTCTTACCAAAGTGTGGTGTTCGGAGATATGAACCATCCTCAAAGTAGGGTCAAGTTATCCGTACTTTATAAGGTTTATAAAACATATTAAACACAGAATATATTACACAATGAATACGTCAAAATTATTATTACTCTCTTTTTCTCTCTCTCTTTCATTGACTCTATTGGCACAGAACACGACCAACTCTCCAAATTCAATGTTTGGATTAGGAGATGTTTCGATGGGAAATGTCGGTAAATACGTCGGGATGGGCGGTGTAGGCATTGCTTTGCGTTCAGATAATTTTTTGAACGGAAGCAATCCTTCCGCCTTGACGGCTATGGATAGTTTGAAGTTTATTTATGAAGCTGGAGCAAATCTTTCCATTCAAAAATACACCTCATCTGGGAAAAGTAATTCTTCGGTAACAGGAAATGTTCATAATCTTGGAATGGGTTGTCGTTTTCTTCCGTTTTGGTATGCAGCGGTAGGGCTGACTCCGGTAAGTAGTATGGGATATGCTATTACAATTGCAGAACCAGTAGAGGGAACTAATAACGAAACTATTTCTTCTTTGTTTGAGGGCAACGGAGGTTTATCTAAAATTTATCTTTCAAATGCATTTAAACTGAATAAACAGCTTTCTTTAGGAGTGAATCTCTCTTATATAATGGGAAATACAACCCAGTCTGAGATACAAGGAAATACTACCATTGAGGAAGTATCTTACAAAAAAGCTTTTTATGCTGATTTTGGAATGCAGTATTATAGAGCGTTAAGTAAAACTTGGAACATGACATTGGGTGGAGTATATGGCTATAAGCAACAGTTGAATTTGGAAAACACACTTAACGTGACTAATTCATCTAATAGTGAATCTTCCTCTCAAACTTTGCATCCAAAAACACAATTCCTTCCTCAGTACTTTGGTATTGGAGTAGCTTTCTCTAACGAGCGAATTACACTTACAGGAGATTATAAATATACGGAATGGTCTAAGATGGTTTCTAGCAATAGCTCTGTCTCCTTTGTTAACCAAAATGAGGCAAGCGTTGGTGCTGACTTCCTTTCGGGCAAAGCATTTACAAATCCTTGGCATTATATGGTGGGGGCAGGTGTATACAATCCTTATGTAGTGATTAAAAATCAGAAGCCTTTAAATTATTATTTCAGTCTGGGTTTAGGTATTCCGGTTATAAATGGCAATCTTCTTTCCATTGGTGCAAAATATAATGCTCAAAGCGGAAAGACAGGATTACAAAAAGAGCAAAGTCTTTCTTTTTATCTGAACTTATCATTTAGCGAACGCACTCCTCGTTCCAAGATTTATTAAGTAGGATTATTAAAGGTCCTTGAGTAGCTTGTTGTTGTTATTATTATAATATATTTCACGTGATTCCAACAAAGCTTTCCATTGACCACTGAATTCATTTTCTATATCTACCTTAAAATCTTCAGATCCATTGAGATCAATCTTATTCAATAAGAAGGCTGCATTGATTTGATTGATATCAATGGATGGAAGATAGGCAATGCTCTCATTTTTAGTATCAATTACCACTTCGTGAATAACCTTTATTTCTTGTAGCAGAGAGAGTACCTGTTCGGTGAGCCTGATGGGGATTTTATGTTTCAAGGATATTTCTCCCGCAGTATATGCTTCTTCGCCTTTTTCAAACCGCTTACAGATGAGTGACATAATCAAGATAGAAGCGAAATCTCTATAACGGCGGCTTATATTTTTAGTATCTTTCTCAAAACTAAAATTCTTGATGTTTTGTCCGGCATAAGTCAGTTCGGCCCCGAAGAGACAAATGGTCCATGAGACTTGGAGCCATAACAAGAATAATGGAATTGCGGCAAAGCTACCATAAATAGCATTATATTTAGATACAGAAATCTGTCCACTAATATATAAAAACTGGAAAGCCTGATAGGCTGTACCAGCAATTATTCCCGCAAAGATAGCCGGCTTAAATTTTACTTTCGTATTGGGCATAAAAATGTAAAGAGCAGTAAACATAAAGCTAGTGAGTGCAAAAGGGATTAACCGTACAAAGAACTTCATGAAAGGGGCAAGTACCACGAATCCAGTCATTTCCTTAAGCATGGTGCTCATAAAGATAGAAAGTCCACCCGAAACAACAATCAGAACAGGTAAGATCAAGAACATGGAAAAATAATCGGTTATTTTTCGATAAAGAGTTCTGGGCTTCTTTATCTGCCAGATATTATTAAAGGTTGTTTCAATGCTTCCTGTTAGGTTTACAACAGTCCAGAGTAATAGCACCAAACCGACGCCAATGAATACTCCACTTTTGGTCTGTGACAAATAAGAATCAACAAACGTAAAAATAGCTTCTGTGGCTACCTTTTGAGAGCCAAAACCATGACGCACTTGAGTTTCCATTATATTAGCAAAACCAAATCCCCTGGCTATAGCAAATAAAATTGCTAAAATAGGAACAATGGAAAGCAGTGTACTATAAGTGAGGGAGGAAGCTTTGTCCGCAATACGATCATCAGTGAAACGCCGGATAGAAAGAATAATTGTTTTTAGGATATTATAGAAAGAAAACTTTGTACGGGTTACTTCCGCTTCTGTAACGCGCCAGATGTCGTAAGTAATAAAGTTAAAAAACTTTTTTATTTTCTTGTTCATAGCTTCAATTCGGAGTTACTAAGTTTATATAAAAAGAAAGCAGTCAACCTATAAGCCGAGTTCTGTTCTTTATAGTTTTAACGTATAAAGTGCCTGTCATTTATCTGGACTTAATGTCACCATTAAGTTCTAGCGGTCTACCCTCCGACATGGGGCGAGCAGCCCTCCATAGCGTCGGTTTACATGACCTTACAACTCCTAAGACGTACGGCTCCACGCGTCACCACGGGACCGGTAGGCTCTTACTCCACCTTCTCACCCTTACCCCTCCGAAGAGTGGCGGTTATTTTCTTCTACGTTACTCCACTTTCACAAATAGCTTTCTGTTAGGAAGTAGGATGCTCTATGTTGCCCGGACTTTCCTCCCGCACATAAAGTGCGTGCGACAGACCAGTCGGCTGCTTTCTCTTTGCAAAAATAGCACAAATAATTGGAAGGATCACAATATATTTACTATTTTTGTGCACGAATAGGTTCGCTGTTATTTTTCATTAACCGTGATTAAAAGGGAATCAGGTGTAAATCCTGAACAGTCCCGCTGCTGTGAAGCTCTGTGTAACATCTTAATAATACTATTTGTCACTGATTCAGTTCGGGAAGACAATTAAGATGGGAGCTAGTCAGAAGACCTGCCTTTCATAGAATAACTTTTTTCTTCGTGGAATGGGATTAAAGTTCAAATAAACAATCATTGATTTTTTATTGTTTTATTTTTATAATTTATAAATTTGTTCATTATGGCAAAAATTAATGCTCCATTCAAAGGAGATATTGTGGGCAGTTTTCTCCGCCCGCAAGCATTAAAAATAGCACGGGAACAGTTTCTTAGAGACGGAATCTCTGAGTTGACTCTCCGTGCTATCGAAGATGCGGAAATAAGAGAGTTGGTAAGAAAAGGAAGCTGGTATTAAAGCAGTGACTGATGGTGAATTCCGTCGTTCGTGGTGGCATCTGGACTTTATGTGGGGACTAGATGGTGTGGAAAAGCGCGCCATTGATAAAGGATATCAGTTCAATGGGTTGGAAACTCGTGCAGAAACCGTGCGTCTTAATGGAAAAATAGACTTTAGTGATCATCCGATGTTGGAACATTATAAATATTTAACCGCTGTAACCAAGGGAGATGTGATAGCCAAACAGACAATTCCTGCTCCTGCACAGTTTTTGGCCGAACTTCAACGTGGGGAGAACAAAGCGGATACGGATGCTGTATATGATAATATAGATGATTTAGTGCAAGATATTGCCGAAGCTTATCGAAAAGCAATTAGAGCATTTTATAATATTGGCTGCCGATACCTGCAATTTGATGATTGCACTTGGGGAATGCTGAGTAATCGCGATTATTGGGAAAACCGACAAAAAGAAGGAGTTAATTTGGAAGATGTGGCAAAATTATATTCTCGGGTAAATAATGCTGCTCTTGAAGGCAGACCTGATGATATGGTTATCACGATGCATGTGTGTAGAGGAAATTATCATTCTGCATGGGCTTCTTCGGGAAGCTATGAACCGGTAGCGGAAATTCTTTTTGGCTCCACGGATGTGGATGCTTTCTTTCTGGAATATGATAGTGATCGTGCCGGAGGATTTGAACCGCTTCGTTTTATCAAGAATCAACAAGTCGTTTTGGGACTTATCACTTCTAAATCTCCTGAATTGGAAAATAAAGAGGAGATCAAGAAACGAATTACGGAAGCCACCAAATACGTGCCTCTCCATCGCCTTAGTCTGAGTCCTCAATGTGGTTTTGCTTCTACCGAAGAAGGTAATGTGCTCACAGAAGAAGAACAGTGGGCAAAGATTCGCTTAGTTCAGCAGATTGCAAAAGAAGTGTGGGGAGAATAAACAGTCAATGTCAAAGTGTCTGAGATCAAAAATAGAAATCTAACAAAAGTCTTAAAAAACTTAATAAAATGTATCTGTTATTGAAATAATAGCTATCTTTGCTTACAAGTAAATCATTAAACAGCTCTTGACATGAAAAAGCGTTCCCTTTTATTCTTTACCTTATTTATAGGTCTCCTCTCTTGTCATCAAGTATTTGCCGGAAAACTCTCTAAGGGCATCACGAAAATTGTGGAACACGTGGAGCAAACTTATGCACCGGACAAGCGGAACTCCGTGTTTGATCTTGAGATAAAGAAGAAAAGGAAAACCCTTACATTAATAGGTGTCACCAGTATTGCTCAGGCAAAAAATGAACTCATCATTGCTCTTAAAAGTAAACATTATAAGATAATAGATAGCCTACGATTATTACCCGATGCTCAGTTGGGCACAAAAACATATGGTGTGGTTAATCTTTCGGTAGTTAATCTCCGCAGGAAAGTAAGCTTTGCCAGTGAAATGATGACCCAAGCTTTGCTAGGTACTCCGGTGAGAATTCTTCAGGAGGATGAATGGTACAGAGTGCGGACGCCCGATGATTACATTGCCTGGGTGGCCTCTTCGAGCATTTATCCTATGACCAAAGCGGAATATAATTCATGGAATGCGGCGGATAAGATCATGGTGACTGCTGCTTATGGATTTACGTACGAAAAGCCCGATGAAGACTCTCAGACGGTGTCCGATGTAGTGAGTGGTAATATGTTGAAATGGGAAGGTACGGAAGGTAATTATTACCAAGTTTCTTATCCCGACGGACACAAGGCTTATCTTCCATTGTCTTCCGGAATACCCGAAAGTAAATGGGTGAATGCTTTTGATCAAAATGCTGAGGGCCTAATCCGTACAAGTAAAACACTGTTAGGCATTCCCTACCTTTGGGGAGGAATGTCCACTAAAGGCATGGACTGTAGCGGATTTATCCGAACGGTGATGTTTGCTCACGGAATCATCTTGCCACGGGATGCTTCTCAACAGGCATTGGTAGGAGAGAGAGTAGAACTTAGTGATGGGTTTTCCCATTTGAAACAGGGCGATCTGTTATTCTTTGGAAGTAAAGCCACGCCAGAACAGAAAGAGCGGGTGATTCATGTGGCTCTTTATCTTGGCAATCAAAAGTTTATCCATTCTCAGGGATATGTTCATATCAGTAGTTTTAATCCTGAAGATAAGGATTTCGATGAATATAATCTGAATCGATTACTGAGTGCTACCCGGATATTGGGTCATGTGGGATCAACCAATATCAGCACCGTAAAAACGAATCCATACTACCAACCTCAATAATAAACAAAAATATGAGTCAGGATAGAAGACAATTCCTTAAAACCGCAGCATTCGCAGCCATAGGCTCCGGATTGGCATTGAACGCCACTTTGGCAAAAGAATCAAGCTCGTTATTTTCAATTAACAAACATACTCATTCCGGTAAAATGAAACTAACTTTTCGTCCGTATGATTTAAAACTGAAACATGTTTTTACCGTTGCCTCCTATTCTCGAACCACCACTCCCGATGTACAGGTGGAGATTGAATATGACGGAGTAACCGGATATGGTGAGGCATCCATGCCTCCTTATTTGGGGGAATCAGTAGACTCTGTGATGACTTTCCTCAAGAAAGTGAATATAGAACAATTCAGCGATCCGTTTCAATTAGAAGATATTTTGGCGTATGTGGATGGTGTGATGCCTGGAAATACTGCTGCCAAAGCGTCCGTGGATATTGCGCTTCACGACTTGGTAGGGAAGTTGCTTGGTGCTCCTTGGTATAAAATTTGGGGACTGGATAAAGAGAAAGCTCCTTCAACCACCTTTACCATTGGCATTGACACAGCAGAAGTGGTGAAAGAAAAAACACTGGAAGTAGCTGGTAAATTCAATATTCTAAAAGTGAAGCTTGGACGTGAGAATGATAAAGAGATAATCAATGCTATCCGTTCCGTTACCCAATTACCCATTGCCGTGGATGCCAATCAAGGTTGGAAAGATAAATATCAGGCACTGGATATGATTTTGTGGTTAAAAGAACAAGGTATTGTGATGGTGGAACAACCTATGTCAAAGACTCAGTTAGATGATATTGCCTGGGTTACTCAACAGAGCCCTCTTCCTATCTTCGCTGATGAATCTCTCCAACGGTTAGGTGATGTGGCAAAGTTAAAAGGTGCCTTCACAGGGATCAACATCAAACTAATGAAGTGTACTGGTATGCGGGAAGCTTGGAAAATGGTCACCTTAGGAAGAGCCCTTGGTATGCGGATTATGGTGGGATGTATGACAGAAACTTCTTGCGCCGTATCGGCTGCCGCTCAGTTCTCTCCCGCAGTGGATTTTGCGGACCTGGATGGTAATCTGCTTATCTCAAACGATCTTTTCAAAGGCATGGAAGTAGTGAAAGGAAAGATTACGCTTAATGATCTTCCGGGAATTGGAATACAGAAGCTGTAACATTATTAGGATAAAATGAGGAGAAGAATGAAAAAGAAATGCTGGATTATTTTTTGTGGATTCTTATTGTTAGCTGTTTGTGTTTCAGCGGTGCCTAAGAAGCGCATAGATCAAGAGAGAATGAATCGTGTCCGGCTGGACTTTTCCAAGACGAAAGAGCAAGTAACCTCCTATATTCGTACTTATATTCCGAATGTTACTGAAGATCAGCTATTGCAGTGGGAAAAAGAAAAATCTCTGGAATGTATTTTAATAGACGGACAGAAGCGATACTTTTACAATGCCGCTCCCAATCTTTTTCGGATCAATAAAGAAGCGGCTGCCATTAAAAAGGCAAAGGATGGGGTAGTAGTGGACGGATCTGAAAAGATTAATGCCACGCATGTTCCGTTGGTGGTGCGGACGGTAAAGGAACAACACCAAAACAGAGTGCTCCCTGTGTCCATGCGGATAAAGTATACCTTGACGGTGAAGCCCGATGCGGTGCCCGCGGGAGAAATAATTCGTTGTTGGTTACCTTTTCCGCGAACCGATCAGCCTCGTCAGACAAATGTAAAGTTGCTTCATACCAGTGAATCCAGCTATCAGCTATCACCTTCAAAGTATAAACACTCCACACTCTACATGGAAAAAAAACAGGTGAAGGGTCAACCCACCGTATTCTCAGCCGAATATGAATATACTTCCCGTGCCGAGTGGGATCATCTCACTCCTCAAGATATTCTGCCTTACCAAAAGAGCTCGTCTATATATAAGGAATACACGCGTGAACGAGAGACTCAAGTTCGCTTCACTCCTCGCATAAAAGCATTGGCTCGGCAGTTGGTAGGTGATGAGCAAAATCCGTATCTTAAGGTAAAGCGTATTTACGAATGGATCAATCAGTTTCCTTGGGCATCCGCTCGTGAATATTCCACGATAGAGAATATCCCCGAATATGTGCTCGATAATAAACATGGTGATTGCGGACAGGTAAGTTTACTTTTTATCACTCTTGCCCGCTGTAGCGGCATTCCAGCAAAATTTCAAAGTGGATTTATGATGCATCCCGGAGGGAAAAATATGCACGACTGGGCTCAGGTTTATTTTGAAGGTATCGGTTGGGTACCTGTTGATCAGTCTTTTGGTCTCTTCCCATCACAGAACGAAGATGAAAAATACTTTTTTACCAATGGCATTGATTCTTATCGTATGATTGTAAATGATGATTTTTCTTTTCCTTTATTTCCGGCAAAGAAGTACATTCGTAGCGAAACGGTGGATTTTCAGCGCGGGGAAGTGGAGTGGAGAAAAGGTAATCTCTATTTTAACCAATGGAGTTGGAATATGGACATAGAATATCTTCAAACCCCTCTTTAATTTATCAGCCTTTATCCTCTGTCCATTCACCAGACATTGCCTAGGCATTCATCAATTCTTTTTATTTATGAATGGATCTTCTATAATTACCGGACGCAATTATTTATCTAATGAAGGTAAATTTATAAGCATTTGCCGTTAATCGCTGTTAAGCTGTTAATTACTGTGTTAAAAGATAGCAAAAATTACGGATCAGATGAATAACAAACTACTTTTTGTTGTTATTTTAGCACCGCAAATGTTAAGCGATAAACATAATATTAACAAATTAAAGGAAATAAATAAAATGAAACAGACAACAAAAAACTTCTTAGGTTTAGGGCTTGTAATCGCAATAAGTTCTGGAGTGGCTGGAGTTACGACTTACTCAATTATTTCTCCAAAGAAAACAGCTCAGACATATGAGGATCTGTTCCCGCAAAATCCCAATGTACAGCGTGCTAGTTATAGCCTGTCAGCCGCTGCTCCAGTAGATTTTACCATGGCAGCAGAGAATTCTGTGCATGCAGTGGTTCATATCAAATCTACCATTAATGAGAAAACTACAACGGTAGATGTTCAAGACCCGTTTTCTGATTTCTTTGGTGACTTTTTTGGCAATCGTGGTGGTGGTGGTCAGCGACAAGTTCAGCAACCCAAACAAGAAGGAGTAGGGTCTGGAGTGATCATTTCAAAAGATGGATACATTGTGACCAATAATCATGTGATTGATAATAGCGACGAAATAACAGTTACACTGAATGATAAGCGCGAATTTAAGGCTCGCTTGATTGGTGCGGATGCTCCTACAGACTTAGCTTTGATCAAGATAGAAGGAAAAGATTTCCCTACTCTTCCGGTCGGTAATTCGGATGAACTGAAAATCGGCGAATGGGTACTTGCCGTGGGCAACCCGTTCAATTTATCTTCTACGGTTACAGCAGGTATTGTCAGTGCAAAAGCTCGTAATCTCGGCATGGGAGGTGGAGGAGTGGAATCCTTTATTCAGACCGATGCGGCAGTTAACAAAGGAAACAGTGGAGGTGCGTTAGTCAATACTCGAGGTGAATTGGTGGGTATTAACTCTGCTATTTATTCACCTACAGGAGCTTATGCAGGTTATGGCTTTGCTATTCCATCCAGTATCATGACTAAAATTATTGCCGACCTCAAACAATATGGAACCGTTCAGCGTGCTTTGTTGGGTATTAAAGGAGGTGACAATAGCGCTGAGATATCCAAAGATAAAGACTTAGGCGTGAATGATGGCGTTTATGTGGACGAAGTGATAGAAGGAGGTTCTGCCGCCGATGCCGGATTTAAGGTTAAAGACGTTATTATAGAAATTAACGGAAAATCCATTAAGTCGATGGCCGAATTACAAGAAACCATTGCTCGTCAGACTCCTGGAAGCAAAATCAAAGTAAAGGTGGTTCGTGACAAGAAAGAAAAGGTATTGGATGTGACCTTGAAGAATTCACAAGGAAATACCAAAGTAGTGAAGAATGCTGGTATGGAAATTTTAGGAGCTGCCTTTAGAGAACTACCCAAAGATTTAAAAGAGCAATTGAACCTGTCTTATGGATTGCAGGTTACTGGTGTATCTTCTGGTAAAATGCAACAAGCGGGCATCACCAAAGGTTTAATCATTTTAAAAGTTAACGGACAACCGGTTAAGTCGGTTGCTGACTTTGAAACTTTGTTTAAAGTAGCTACTCAGTCACCAGAGCAAGTCTTGTTTATGGCAGGTATGTTCCCTTCAGGCAAACGTGTTAATTATGCAGTAGATTTATCAACCAAAGATTGATATTCTAGTGAGGTTTAAATATAGTAATACACAGATTTGTATCAAATGGAAGATCCATTTTGAACAAGTCTGTGTATTACTATGTTTATAGATACTAATATAAACAAAATAGAATTATATTAGTGTTAAAACGAATATTTTGTTGTAACTTTGTCCCCTCAAATCTGTTTAATAAGCATGAGACAATTAAAGATTACCAAAAGTATCACTAACAGGGAAAGTGCTTCTCTTGATAAGTATCTACAGGAAATCGGTCGTGAAGACCTTATTACTGTTGAAGAAGAAGTAGAACTTGCCCAACGCATTCGTAAGGGAGACCGTGTAGCATTAGAAAAACTGACACGTGCAAATCTTCGTTTCGTTGTATCTGTAGCTAAACAATATCAAAACCAAGGCTTAAGTTTGCCCGATTTAATAAATGAAGGCAACCTGGGACTGATAAAGGCAGCTGAGAAGTTTGACGAAACACGTGGATTTAAATTTATCAGTTATGCTGTATGGTGGATTCGTCAATCGATCCTTCAAGCTTTGGCAGAGCAATCTCGTATTGTTCGTCTTCCTCTTAATCAGGTAGGCTCTCTGAATAAAATAAGTAAAGCCTTCTCTAAATTTGAGCAAGAAAACGAACGTAAACCTTCGCCTGAAGAACTGGCAGATGAATTAGATATCCCCGTAGACAAAATATCGGATACACTGAAAGTGTCGGGAAGACACATTTCAGTAGATGCCCCATTTGTTGAGGGAGAAGATAACAGCCTTTTAGATGTGTTAGTCAATGATGATTCGCCAATGGCGGATCGTGCCCTGGTTAATGAATCTCTTGCAAAGGAAATTGATAGAGCTCTTTCTACGTTAACCGACAGAGAAAAGGAGATAATCCAAATGTTCTTCGGTATTGAAAAGCAAGAAATGACTTTAGAAGAAATCGGCGATAAATTTGGCCTCACCCGTGAGCGCGTTCGTCAGATTAAGGAAAAAGCAATAAGAAGATTAAGACAAAATTCGCGTAGTAAATTACTCAAGTCCTATTTGGGATAAGTAGGAAATTCAATTTCTTAGAAATAGTATATAAAGCCGGTTCATCAAAAAGTGAATCGGCTTTATTTTTCTTTCATTTTACTTTGGCATTCTATGCTTTTCGTTATCTTTGTATCGAAAATATTATCAAAATATATGCGTCTATGAAATTTGTAAAAGTCCTATTATCTGCGGTGGTGATGCTATGTGTGCTCTCATCTTTCTCTTTATTTAAGAAAAGCCAGAAAACAGTTTATGCATTTGGCATCTCTGCTTCCTTTACAGATTCAGTGGTTTATTATACAGACATCCAGGTACTGGATAGTGCTCAACTTACTAAAGAAGGATTTCTCCCTAAAAGAGAGGCTTATAGCTATCAGCTTAAAAACTATTTGGAAGGAAAAGGTCTTGAAAATCGTACATGTATGATCTATTTCTCTGATAGTAAAAGCGGTATAACAAAAGATTTTTCAAAACTATCTGCAAAGTATAAGAAGAATAAATCCTCGTCTTTTCAACCGATTGAGAAGAAAGATTTCCAATTTACTAAACCTCAGTAATAGCTGAAATTTAATCTTCTGAATGATCAATGAAAAAGCTCTTTTCACTATTACTCATTTTATTTGCGCTATCTTCTTGTCAGCATGATGATGAACCCGCTGCGCCTATAACAGTCAACCGCACGGTACTGGCTTATGTAATGGGTGATTCAAGTACTGGTCTGACGGAAGATTTGGATAAGAATGTAGCCGATATGGTAATAGGATATGCTTCGGTACAAGATAGTAATACTCATTTTCTTATCTATTATGATAGAGGTGGATATCCGTTGCTATATGAACTAGTGAAAAATAGTATTGGTACTGTTGATAAAATAGTAATCAAAACATATCCTGATCAGATATCGACAGATAAAACAGTTATGGCTCAAGTTTTTTCGGATGCTTTTACTTTGCGTCCAGCTAAACAATATGGAGCTATTTTTTCCTCTCATGCCACTGGGTGGCTTCCGGCAACGAAGAAAGTTAAATCAAAATCTTTTGGCTGGGATAGTAACTATCAAATGGATATAACTGATATGGCTGACGCATTGAAATCTACAAACTATCATTTTGATTTTATGTTATTTGATGCCTGTTTCATGGGCTGTGCTGAGCCTGCGTATGAGTTTCGGGATATTTCTGACTATTTGATTGCATCAACGGGTGAAGTGATGGCCGCAGGATTTCCATATAAAGAAGTAACTCCTTATTTATTTAAATCAGGGGAAGATAATTTAAAAAAGATTGCAGATTTGTATTATAATTATTATGACAGCCAAAGTCGTGATAGTAGATCAGCTCTTGTTTCTATCATCAAATTAGATCAAATGGATGCTCTTGCCGCACAAGTGAAGCTCATTATAGGAAAAAACATTATAAAAGTCAATTCTTTTTCTCCTTCTGGATTTCAATATTTTGATAGCAATGGATCTCCGAGCGATATTACCGGGCAACATGATTTTTATGACTTAAAGCAGTTTATGGATTCTATATCCGCTAATACTGATATTGCTTTTGGTACTGCATTGAATAATGCTGTGATATATAAGTTACAAACGCCAAACTTGACCTCTGTGGTTAATGGTGCTGAAGATGTTATTCCTATCAATGTTTTTTGTGGACTAGGTACATACATCCCTCAACAAGGAAAAACTAAAAATAACTCTTTTTATAAAACACTTTCCTGGTATACTGCTGCCGGCTGGGATCAAACAGGTTGGTAGAGATCATTGAAAAAATATTAAAATATTCAACATATTATGCAAAAACTACTATCGCTTCCTCCTAATTTAGTAGATTGCTTCCACGAAATTGAGGAACTGGACCATATGGACTGGTTTTGTACTTCCGATCCTATTGACACCAAACTAGGTTCGGGCGGAGGAACTGCTTGGTTGCTCGCTGAATGCCAAAGGAAGAATGCTCCAGAACTCTATTTTACTCAATGGCTTTCTCTGGAAAAACGGATATTACTTCATGCAGGAGGACAAAGTAGACGTTTGCCTGGCTATGCTCCGTCTGGTAAAATATTAACTCCAATACCTGTCTTCAGATGGGAGAGAGGCCAGCGGCTGAAACAAAACCTATTGTCCCTTCAATTACCTCTCTACGAGCAGATCATGAAAATGGCTCCCGATTCCTTGCATACGCTTATTGCCAGTGGAGATGTTTATATACGTTCCGAAAAATCATTGCAACCCATCCCCCAGGCAGATGTAGTTTGTTACGGATTATGGGTGGACCCATCTCTGGCTACTCATCATGGTGTGTTTGTTTCAGATAGAAAAAGCTCGGATCAACTGGATTTTATGTTACAGAAACCTTCTCTTGAAGAGCTTGGTGCATTGACTAAGACGCACATGTTCCTAATGGATATTGGCATCTGGCTATTGAGTGACCGTGCGGTGGAATTATTGATGAAGCGATCTTTCTCCTCCGAAGGTACAGAGTTGAAATATTATGATCTATACTCTGATTTTGGAATGGCATTGGGTGATCATCCTGGCATTAAAGATAAGGAGTTGAATGCTCTTTCTGTGGCTATTCTTCCCCTCCCAGGTGGAGAATTTTATCACTACGGAACAAGTACAGAACTGATATCTTCCACACTTGCAGTACAAAATTTGGTGCGGGACCAACGAGAGATTATGCAGCGAAAGGTGAAACCTCATCCGGCTATGTTTGTTCAAAATGCAGAATTGGAAGTGCCTCTTACCGCTGATAATTCTGAGTTGTGGGTGGAAAATAGCTTCGTGGGAAAGCAATGGACTTTGTCCAATCAACATATTATAACTGGCGTTCCGGTGAATGACTGGAAGTTGAAACTTCCGGCAGGAATTTGTGTGGATGTGGTCCCTATCGATTCACAAGACTACGCGGCTCGCCCGTATGGATTGAATGATGGATTTAAAGGTGCTCTCAATGAGAGCACTACCATGTTTATGGGAAAAGCATTTGCTAAGTGGATAGCTGTGAGAGGAATTGAGTTGGACGACTTAATCTTTGGACGGATAGATGATCTTCAGGCGGCAAAGTTATTCCCTGTTTGCCACAATATAGAAGAGTTAGGAGTTGTATTTCGGTGGATGATTTCAGAACCAGCATTAGCTGAAGGGAAGGAAATCTGGGAGCATTCTTTACGACTTTCTGCCGATGAACTGTCTGCTAAAGCTAACTTAAAAAGACTTTATGCTCAGCGGAAAATGTTTCAAAAGAAAAATTGGCCTGCCTTAGCTGCCAACTATGAGAAAAGTATCTTTTATCAGTTGAATATGGCTGATGCTGCTGCTGAATTTGCCCGACAAAAAATAACCTTGCCTGAAGCTTTACCAGAAGATGCTCCGTTAATGACACGTATTCACAATCAAATGTTCCGTGCCCGCACCTTATTATTGCAACATAAAGAATATAAAGAAGAAGAACAAAAAGCCTTTTCCTTACTTCGGGAAGGATTAATTGGCTCTTTATCAGCAAAAAAACAACAACCTTTTCTCAATGTTTATCCCGATCAGATTGTATGGGGACGTAGCCCGGTTCGTATTGATCTCGCCGGTGGGTGGACAGATACACCACCTTTCTGCCTTTATTCTGGAGGAAATGTGGTCAATATAGCGATAGAACTTAACGGTCAGCCTCCTTTGCAAGTATATGTAAAGCCTAGCAAAGAGTATAAAGTGATCCTTCGTTCCATTGATCTGGGAGCAATGGAAGTAGTCTCCACTTACCAGGAAATGAGCTATTTTACCAAAGTAGGTTCACCTTTCTCCATTCCTAAAGCCGCACTTACTTTAGCGGGATTTGCCCCTGCCTTTGCAGGAAAGGTATACGCTTCTCTGGAAGAACAATTGAAAGAATTTGGCTCAGGAATAGAAGTTACTTTGCTTGCGGCTATTCCCGCTGGTTCAGGATTGGGAACCAGTTCCATCCTTGCTTCCACAGTGTTAGGAGCTGTATCCGATTTCTGTGGACTAGCATGGGATAAGAATGAAATTTGCCAACGGACGTTGATTCTCGAACAATTGCTTACCACTGGTGGAGGATGGCAAGATCAGTATGGAGGAGTACTCCATGGTGTGAAACTGTTACAGACCCACAAAGGTTTTGATCAGTTACCGTTGGTGCGTTGGTTGCCCGATTATATCTTTAATAATCCTGAATATAAGCCTTGCCATTTACTCTATTATACCGGCATTACCCGTACGGCAAAAGGCATTCTTTCAGAAATTGTATGTGGTATGTTCCTCAATTCCACCGAGCATCTGACTTTGCTAAGTGAGATGAAATCACATGCGTTGGAAACTTATGAGGCTATTCAGCGGGGCAATTTTGAAGAAATGGCTACCTTGATAGGCAAAACATGGAAGCAGAACAAGGCATTGGACTCGGGAACAAATCCACCGGCCATTCAAGCGATTATCAATTTGATTAAAGATTATACGCTTGGTTACAAACTTCCTGGTGCAGGCGGCGGCGGATACCTCTATATTATAGCCAAAGATCCGAAAGCCGCTTTGCGCATCCGCGATATCCTGACGAAGCATCAGCCTAATCGTAATGCACGGTTTATAGAGATGAGTCTATCAGAAAAAGGACTTCAAGTCAGTCGGTCTTAAGAGCATAAAGAATAAAGGTAGACTAACAAATTATTCTATGTGAATTTGTCAGTCTACCCTTTATAAATGATATTTATTGATGAATAAATTCAGAAAAGAAATAAAGTTTCCCTGTTTTTTAACCCAAGTACCAGTTGTAAAGTTGAGCGATACCCTCTTCCAGCTCCACTTTATGCTTCCAGCCGAGACCGTGAAGTTTGGAAGGATCGGTGAGCTTACGCATGGTTCCATCAGGCTTATCCGCATTGAAGACAATCTCTCCATTGAATCCCACTTTTTTAGCGATGAGATAGGCTAACTCTTTGATCGTAAGTTCCTTTCCTGTACCAATATTAATGTGACAATTACGTACTTCCTTAGCCGTACCTTTTAAGTCTGCAAAGTCAACATTCTCCATAATAAAGACACAGGCATCGGCCATATCTTCACTCCAAAGGAACTCTCGAAGAGGAGTACCTGTACCCCATATCTCCACGCTAACTTTTCCGTCGGCAGTCCGGGTAATTCCGTATTTGTTTAGTTTTTCAATAATTTCTTCTTCAGAAGCACTGCCATTCACTCCTTCAACAGGCTGAGCCTCGAAGTCACAGCGAATTTCATCCCAGTTATTAGACATCAAGTGCTTACCTAAATGAGCTTTTCTGATTAAAGCGGGTAACACATGACTGCGTTCCAAATCAAAATTATCATTCGGTCCATATAGATTAGTAGGCATCACTGCTATATAATTTGTTCCATATTGAAGATTAAAACTTTCACACATCTTTAGTCCGGCAATTTTGGATAAAGCATATGGTTCATTGGTATATTCCAGTTCTGAAGTAAGCAAACAATCTTCTTTCATCGGTTGCGGAGCATTTCCCGGATAAATGCAAGTACTGCCCAAGAACAAGAGCTTTTTTACTCCCGTGCGGTAAGCATTGTATATCACATTGTTCTGAATCTCCAGGTTACGGTAAATAAAGTCCGCCCGATAACGGCTGTTGGCCACAATACCCCCCACATGCGCTGCTGCCAGAAATACGTATTCCGGTTTCTCCCGGTCAAAGAAGTCCACTACCGCAGCCTGATTACACAAATCAAGCTCTTTATGCGTACGAAGTATAAAGTTGGTATATCCTTTCTTTTCAAGGTTATGAAGAATAGCAGAGCCTACTAACCCGTGGTGTCCTGCTACAAAAATCTTAGCGTCTTTTTCCATTATTATTTATTTGCAATCATCTTTCTAACTTTCTCCATATCATGCCTTACCATGATTTTAACTAATTCAGGGAAAGACGTTTGTGTAGGATTCCATCCCAGTAATGTTTTAGCCTTTGTAGGGTCTCCCAATAGTTGTTCCACCTCTGACGGGCGGAAATATTTAGGATCCACTTCAACCAAAGCACGTCCGGTAGCCACATCAATACCTTTTTCATTTACTCCCTTGCCTTCCCAACGGATTTCAATATCTACTTCTTTAAAAGCCAAAGTACAGAATTCACGTACAGTGTGCATTTCTCCGGTAGCAATCACAAAGTCTTCAGGAACATCATGTTGTAGAATCATCCACATACACTCTACATAGTCCTTTGCATATCCCCAGTCACGACGAGAATCAATATTTCCCATGTAAAGTTTGTCCTGCACTCCCTGCTTGATACGGGCCACAGCCAGCGATATCTTTCTGGTTACGAAGGTTTCGCCTCTGCGTTCACTCTCATGATTGAATAAGATACCATTTACAGCAAACATACCATACGATTCTCTATAATTTTTAGTGATCCAGAAACCATATTGTTTAGCTACACCGTAAGGACTGCGAGGATAGAAAGGAGTAGTTTCTCTCTGAGGCACTTCCTGTACCAATCCAAAAAGTTCGGAAGTGGAAGCCTGATAAATTTTTGTTTTCTTTTCCAACCCAAGAATACGTACCGCTTCCAGCATACGTAGAGTCCCCACAGCATCTGCTTCGGCTGTATATTCAGGAACATCAAAGCTAACCTTTACGTGACTTTGAGCTGCCAGATTGTAAATCTCATCCGGTTGTACTTGTTGAATGATACGGATTAATGAACTGGAGTCTGTCATGTCTCCGTAATGAAGATTGATGGTTCGTTGTTGTTTCATATCCCGTACCCATTCTTCAAAATACAAATGCTCGATGCGTCCTGTATTAAAAGAAGAGGAACGGCGGAGGATGCCATGCACTTCATAGCCCTTTTGCAATAAAAACTCTGCTAAGAAGGAACCATCCTGTCCGGTGATTCCTGAAATTAAAGCCTTTTTCATGTATGTTATTATTAGTTTGTTGAAGATCTTACGATCATCGTGTGTCAACAGATTTATTAACTTCTGCAAATATAAGTTGTTTCTTTTGTAAAAGAAAGAAAAATATAAAAAAATAGGAATTAATTATCCTTAGCTTGTTTCTTTGTTATTGTATTGAATGACAATGGAAAGAAATAATAAGAAATAAAAAAAGTGGATAGTAGCATTTATATACTACTAATCCACTTTTTCTGTATTTTAAAAGAATGTAATAGAGTTAGTTAGAGCTTAACTGTTTTTATCATTTAGCAGGAGTTACTTTTTTTTCAGCTTTTACAGCTTTTTTACTAGCTTTCTTATCTGCTTTAACAACCTTCTTGTCAGCTTTTACAGTCTTTTTATCAACTTTAGTAGCTGTCTGCTCAACTTTGGCATCAGCTTTTTTAACTTTACTCTGAGCATAAACATTTCCACTTAAACAAACTGCTGCTACAAAAGCGGCAAATAATACTAATTTTTTCATAATTCTAAAAATTAAATTGTAAAACGTCTTTTTATTTATAAGTCTAAAAGAAGAAATAGTTTACAGAACAAATCTATCGTTCTTTTTTTTGTCTTATTTCTTCTTTATCAGAACAATGCAAAGTAAATACATTTCGAGACTTGTTGTCATTAGAAAACCCTTATAAAAAATTTAGAAAAATATTATAAAAGGAAGAAAGCACACTAAAGAAAGCTATTTTGAGCCCAAATATAGTGATATTTTAGTTTATGTCACTTATTATTCACTAATCGCATACAACATAATAATCTTTTTTTTACTTTTGTGATTTTAATCATTAATCAAAGGAACAAACTAATAGATTATTCTTTTTTGTTTTATAAATTTATAAATAATTGTTATACAAATATAAGCATTAATATTAAAGTTGTTTGTATTAGTGAAAAAATAAATAAGAAATTAACTTAAATTTATTATTTGTATATAATTCATCTTTATTTTATGTATAGGTATGTTCGAATTTTAATAAACGAAATAATAATAAGGAGGAATACATTATTAACCAATAAATCATCCATATGAAATTATCCAAAGTCTTTTTGTTATCGATTTATATAGGTATTATTTGCTTTATTATAGGCGATTACTGGAATGAAACACACAATGATAAAGTTCCGTTTTCTATAACCGATACAGTGAAAGTTACGGTTGTAAAAACCGATACAGTAATAAAAGATAGAATAGCGCTGAAATACATCAACAAGTTAAAAAGAGACACCGTAATCCTAAGGACCAAAGATTCCATTTTTCTGCCGGTGGTTGTGCCTCTACGCTCAGATCATTTTTCAGAGCCTTCGTTAAGTGAATTGTTTGTAGGGTTCAATAGCTTTACGGGAGCTCCCTACTTTGCCAGCAAGTAAGATTTGTTCATCCATCCTTGCCTGAGAAATAATAATCCCGTGATGATCAATGCAGAAGAGAGTCCGGTATAGAATACTGCTATAAATGAATTGGGTAACAGTTGAAATCTTCGTATCACTATTCCAAGAAGAATCATAAATCCCATAATGAGCCATCCTTTTTTATCAAAGAAGGAGAGGGGATGACTTTTTCCTTTTTTTTGTTCGATTCGCTTGGTATGCTTATCAAACAATTTTTTAAACACTAGAATAAAGAATAGAAGGAAGATGGTCGTAGCTTCTACCACCTTAAATAGCCAGTATTGTGAGTCGCTTAACCACGTAATAATACCTATTCTTAGTATGTTTACTCCTGCTATCAACCACACAGACCCTGCTATAAAAAGCAGAGTCCGCTTGTTTACTCCAATTTTCATTGAATGTATAATTTGTTATCCTCAGAATTATTCTGTAAAGTTATCATCTATTCCTTCTTCTTCAACTCCCAAACTATCCGCAGATTCTTCTATGGAATCGTTTTGAGCCTTTGGGTAAGGAGTCTGACATTGGTAAGACCTGCTAATAGGCTGTTTAGGTTTGGTAGGGAACTTCGCCTTATATTTAGCCAACCTGCTGTAGGCAAGTACCTTCTCCATAAAATAGCCAAATATAGGTAAGGCCGTTTTGCTTCCTTCACCTAGTTTTCCAGACCTAAAGTGAACACTACGGTGTTCACCTCCAACCCAGGCGCCTCCTACTAAATTAGGAGTCACTCCCACAAACCAAGCATCCGAGTGATTGGAAGATGTTCCTGTTTTTCCTCCAAAATCAGTATTATAATGGAATAAGTCGAACGACCACAAAGCTTGTGTAGTTCCCATTGGTTCAGTCAGTCCGCCAAGTAACATTTGCGTCATCAGAAAAGCCGTTTCATAAGGGATAGCCTGCTTTTGCTCGGGATTATAGTTGTACAATACTTTTCCGTTACGATCCTCAATGCGGGTAACCAGTACCGGATCATGAGTCATACCATCATTAATTACTGTACAATATGAGTTGACCAGTTCCAAAAGTGATACATCCGATGAACCCAGGCTTATGGAAGGAGCATTTTTCAATGGTGTTTTGATACCCATGGCATGAGCCGTACGGATAATTTCTCCAATGCCCACCTCTTTGGCTATCTGTACAGCTATACTATTGATGGATCTGGCAAAAGCAGCCTTCAATGTCATGGTCTCACCTGTATAGTTACCATTCGCATTGCGAGGTATCCATTCTTTAGGTTGCCCTTTCTCCATCACATCCCACTTTACGTATTGATCCACACGTTCGTCACATGGTGAAAGCCCTTTATTGAATGCAGTAGAGTAAACAAATAATTTGAAGGTAGATCCAGGCTGACGTCTGGAGAGCACCTTATCATATTTCCATGATTTGAAATTAATATCTCCCACCCATGCTTTAACAAATCCATTCTGGGGCTCCATAGCCACAAAGCCGCTGTGCATAAAGCGTTCCATGTATCGAATGGAATCCATCGTGCTAAAAGTGGTATCTTTTACTCCGACTCTGTAGTCGAACACCTTTAACCGGTGAGGTTTATTCAGATAGTAATTGATAGAATCCGGACGATCAGGGAAGCGATCTTCCAAAATTTTATAAGTAATGGTTCTTTTTGCCAGATTCTCAATGAATCCTATCATTTCGTGATGATTCTCATCCTGCCAAGGATTTTCATGTCCCCAGTGATTATCAAAATTACGTTGTACGATGCGCATTTGCTTGTCAACCGACTCTTCGGCATACTTCTGCATTCGGGTGTCAATGGTTGTATAAATTTTCAATCCGTCGGCATACAAGTCAATATTGTTCACCTTGCACCAATCCTTAAGTGACTCCGCCACTGCTTCTCTGAAGTAGAGTGCCTGTCCATCATAATTGGACTCCATGCTGTAATTCAGTTTGATAGGAATCTTTTTCAGGGAATCAAGTTCCGCCTTTGTAAGCAGATGTTGCTTAAATAAGTTATCCAGTACCACGTTTCGTCGTCTAAGGCTATTCTTAGGGTTAGACCGTGGATTGTAAGTAGTTGTGGCTTTGAGTAGTCCCACTAATGTAGCCGATTGTTCCACGGTCAGATTTTTGGGAGTCGTATTGAAATAGGTCTTTGCTGCAGTTTTTATACCGTATGCATTGCTGCCAAAATCCACCGTATTGAGGTACATGGTGAGAATTTCTTTCTTGGTATAGAACATTTCTATTTTAACCGCGGTAATCCATTCCTTGGTTTTCATCACAATAAGTCTGATTCCGGGAATGAAATCAAACAGTCCTCTGGAATATTCGGATCGAACCTTGAGCATATTTTTCACCAATTGCTGAGTGATGGTACTGGCACCGCGGGCTTTCCCTTGAGTCATATCTCTGGCTGCGGCAAACACACCCTCCAGATCAACGCCAAAGTGTTGATAAAAGCGCTCGTCTTCCGTGGCAATAAGAGTTTTAATTAAGATCGGTGATATTTCTTCAAACTTAACCGGAGTTCTGTTTTCCTTAAAATACTTGCTTATCAGCACTCCGTCCGCGCTATAAATTTCAGAAGCGACGCTTTGACTGGGATTGCTGATGGTAGACAAGCTAGGAGATTTACCAAACAGCCAAAGGAAGTTGATATCTACCATAAACAGGTAGAGTGAAAACATTAGAATGAAAGAGAGAAAAAGGAGTAGTACTTTTTTGTACCAAGGAGCTTTTTTATAAATCGATTTACACTTGGTTCCCCAAGCATTACATCTGGCTTTTAAAAAATTAAAGATAGACATTCCACGAGAAGCCCATTTCTTGATATTGACGTTTATCATGTAAGTTATGGTTCTATTGTAATTGTTTATAGGTTAAGACAATAAGTCTGCCCAGCCTTTATGTTTTTTAAATACGGGCACAAAAGTACTAATTTTGTTTTGGAAAAAGATCAATATCTTGAACTAATTAAATGTTGTTTCAAAAAAAAGGTTATGTTTATCAAAAGTACAGCATTCATTATGTAATAAGGTATAACTACCTACTTTTGTTCATTCAAAAAAGCGGAAATTCTACTTAAAAGAGAGTTGTGTACTGCTATTTTCGTTGAAAAACACATTTTTGCAATCATCTTCCCCAATACTTTCCCAATAAACTACCCATAACTTCTTGCTATACCCCAAAAAGTATACATATCAGTTTGCTACGTAGTTACGTTTCAATTTATTGTATTTATAAGAATTTAGATGCGGAGAGCGCGTAGGGTGCGTAGGGTTTTTCTTCGACTTTATATACTACTATAGATAGATATAATTTATATTATAGTATCTATAGTATAGAGCTTAAGAAACCACCTCCGCACCCTACGCATCCTACGCGCCTATCACTAATTTCAGCATATGTCTGTACTTCTTTTTCAATATGTCTGGACTCTTTGGGAGAAATGTCTGGACTTATCGGCAAGAGTGTTGAAAGGTAAATTATCGTCTTTTTTCTTTTTGTTAGAACCTATTTATAATATCTTTGCAGACATATTCTACCAACTGGTTTATAATAATGATAAAACTCCTTCATACCGCCGATTGGCATATCGGGCAGTCTTTTTTTGACTATAGTCGTAAGGCAGAACATTTACAGTTTCTGGAGTGGTTGAAAAACCAACTTTTGGAGCAATGTGTGGATGTAATGCTTATTGCGGGCGATGTGTATGACACTCCAAATCCATCTGCGGAGTCACAAAAAATGTTTTATAAATTTCTTAAAGAAATCACAAGGGATAATCCTGCTTTGCAGGTCGTTATTATTGCCGGGAATCACGATTCGGCTGCGAGACTCGAAGCGCCTAATCCTTTGTTGGAGGAGATGAACATTACGGTGAGAGGAGTGGTGAAGCGTACAGCTGAGGGAACGATTGATTATCAACATTTACTGATTCCACTTTATAAAGATAATGAAATATCAGCTTGGTGCATGGCGGTTCCTTATCTCCGGCAGGGAGATTATCCTGAAGCGGAGAGTTATCCGCTTGGAGTAAAGGCGATGTACGAGGCCTTATTAGAGGAACTTCAAAAGGGAAGGTCACCCCAGCAAGCGATTGTGGCGATGGGACATTTGCATACTTCGGGAGGGATTGTTTCCGAGAATGATCGTTCGGAACGGACGATAGTTGGTGGAGTGGAATGTGTATCGCCGGACGCATTCTCTACCCAGATTGCTTATATGGCTTTGGGACATCTGCACCGTGGTCAGCAGGTAGGTGGGCGAGAGGAAATACGCTATTCGGGCGCGCCATTGCCAATGTCGTTTGCCGAGAGAAATAATAAACAAGGAGTGGTCTTGGTTGAGATAGAGGGAGCAAGAGTGACCAGCATTGAAAAACTGCCTTTCAACGATTCCGTGAAACTACTAAGTATCCCTAAAGTGCCAATGCCACTGGAAGAAGTGTTGGATGAGATTGATTTGCTTCCTCAGGGAGAAGTGGCGGAATATTCTCCTTTTTTAGAGGTGAAGGTGTTGATTACCGAGCCGGAACCTTCTCTCCGACATCAGATAGAGAAAGCGCTGGAGGGTAAAGCCATACGCTTGGCTCGATTGGAGGCCATCACTCCTAAAGGGGAGGCTGAAGGACGAACAATCACTTATGAAGAATTTCAGGCTATCAGTCCTATGGAGATTGCGCGGATGGAGTTTGAGAAACAATATGGAAGTGCGGAGATGCCTGATACAATGAAGAATTTATTGCAAAACGTTATCCAAGAGGTAGAACATGAAGATATTAGCAATTAGAGGAAGGAATCTGGCTTCTCTGGAGGGAGATTTTGTGATCGATTTTATGGTAGAACCACTGAGGTCGGCAGGTATTTTTACCATTACGGGAAGTACCGGATCGGGAAAATCCACCTTACTGGATACATTGTGTCTGGCTCTTTTTGATACGACTCCCCGACTGGCAGGAGTGAGTAGCAATAGTAGCATTCAGGATAATAAAAATGATTTCATTACCCTAAAAGATAGCCGGAACATCCTCCGAAGAGGATCTTCCGAGGGAATGGCTGAGGTGGATTTTATCGCTCTTAATGGAGAACATTATCGCTCTACCTGGTCGGTAGGTAGAGCAGGAGGCAAGGCGAACGGACGACTTAAAAATGTGTCGATGATACTATTGAATCTCACTACTCAGATACAGGAACAGGGTACAAAAACGGATTTGCTGAAGCAGATTGTGGGATTGATTGGTCTTACGTTCGATCAGTTTACCCGCGCTGTGCTATTGGCACAGGGAGATTTCGCTACGTTTCTCAAAGCCAAACCGAACGAAAAAGCGGAGTTACTGGAGAAGCTCACGGGAACGGATATTTATTCTCGCATCTCCCGTTTGATCTATGAAAGGTCGCAGCAAGCGGATGCAGAATTGGCATTGCTCAATGAGCGGATAAAGGGTATTGAATTGCTATCTGATGAACAGTTGGAGGCATTGGAGCTTGAACGCAAACAGATTGCGAATCGACTGGTAGAAGTAAAAAGGCGTTCGCAAGTATTGGCCTTGAAGATGGACTGGATAAAGCAGGAAGAGGAGCTGAAACGGGAGACTGCTGCTGCGGTGACAGAATTGGCAGAGGCTCAGGCTGCAATTGAAGGGGCAAAATCTCGTTATGATTATGTGGCTAGGATTGAGGAAGTTCAGGAGATCAGGGATGTTTATAATGAACAACAGACTACTATCAAACAGTGGAAGGAAAACCGTAATAGTTTACAAATAAAGCAATTAGAGAAGCAGAAAAATGCAACTCTTTTGTCAGCGGCAGTGGAAGCACTGAATGTTTGTGAAACGAACCGACAGAAGGTGAATCTTGCTTTTGAAGCAGCGGGACCTGAAATTATAAAAGCCAGAGCTTTGGATGTGAAAATGGAAGTGGTGAAACGAAACGGGGTCCAGGCAAAGAAGGAGTTTGATGCGGCCAAGGCATCGAAAGAAAGAACTGAAAGGACGATAACTAACATCCAACAACAATTAAGTAAGGAGCAACTGCGACAAAAAGAATTAAATACTTGGTTTGAAGCACAAAGTGTCTATCGGGAGTTGGTACCTCGGGCGGAGTTAGTGGTTAGCTTGCTTAATAATGCTGAAACAGCCATTAAGCAGAGAAGCAATAGTGAAAAGACATTGAAAATTCGAAAAGAAGTGTTGGAAGCGGATCGGCTTAAGTTGGATAAGCTAAAGAAAGAAGCGGAACGACTTGACCATCTGTTACCAGCTGAGATTCTTTCCTTGCGTGTCAAGCTATCGGAAGGAGTGCCTTGTCCCGTATGCGGAAGTTTGCATCATCCCTTGCAAGCTGTGGGGATAAACGGTGAAATGAATCTGGAAGAGGAGGAACTTAATCGGACAAAAGAGACGGTAAAGAAGCAGTTGGATGAACTGGGCACAAGCATGGAGGAATCTAACAAGGAGATTACTCGTCTCATCACTTTAGCAGAGAGTTATAAGTGTCAGTGGATGGATGCAATTGCTGCTGCGGAGGGCTATCTTGTGACTTTGCCTACGTGGAAAGTGGAATTTGACAAAGGCGGATTGCAATTGAGCATACAAAAGGTGGCGACTGAGTGGAATAGCAATCAAATAGCTCTTACACAGGCAAATGAAAAGGTAGCCAATTTACTTACTACTCTTTCGAGTGAACAAAAGAACTTGGAGGAGACGACCCAAGCGTTGGTTGAGAAAGAAACGAAGCTAACTGATTATCGAATGGAATATGAGAGCTTGTTCAATGAACGGGCAAAGCTTTTAAGAGGTAAATCGGCTGATGAAGTGGCTGACTTTTTCCAAAAAGAAAAGAAGAACATTGAGGAGGAACTTAGAAAATTAAATGATGAGAAGAATAAACTTACTGCCCATGAAGAGAGTCTAAAGGGAGAGATTAAAGCGGCAATAGCTAATATTTCTAACTTGGAGAAACGAAAGGGCGAACTTCAAACTTCAGTGGAAGGTTGGTTAGTCAGGAAGCAAGGACTGTTTTCTCTGGAACTTCTTGGAGAACTTTTGCAAAAGGACCGGAACTGGATTGCCACAGAAAAGAGTGCACTCGAGGTTTTAAGGCGAAAAGAAATTACCGGAAAAGCGACTCTTGAAGAGCGTAGAAAAAAACTGGAGCAACATCATTTAGTGGACACTCGTCCGCAAGAGGAAGGGGAAACTATGGAGATTTTACAATCTCATTTGAAAGAGTCTACTGATCAGCAGGACCTGATGATGAAACGCAATGTAGAGATTGATACAACTTTCACCATTCATAAACAGGGGAAAGAAAAAGTGAAAAAGATTGAGAAAGAGCTTCCGGTGAAAGAACAACTTTCCGAAAATTGGAAGAAGTTGAATAAGCTTTTTGGTTCAGCTACAGGTTCTAAGTTTAAAGAGATTGCCCAAGGTTATACACTAGAAGTGTTGCTCACTTATGCTAACAGGCATTTGCAAGAACTTTCCAAACGGTATGAACTGAAACGCATTCCCGACACGTTAGGTTTGCAGGTAGTGGATCTGGATATGTTAGGTGAGAAAAGAAGCGTGCATACCCTTTCGGGTGGAGAATCATTTTTGGTCTCTTTGGCATTGGCTTTAGGGTTATCTTCGCTTTCTTCCAACCGAATGAAAGTAGAGTCTCTTTTCATTGACGAGGGTTTTGGTTCTCTCGATGCTGACACTCTTCGCATTGCCATGGATGCTTTGGAAGGTTTACAAACACAAGGGCGCAAGATAGGGGTAATCTCCCATGTAACCGAAATGAATGAACATATAGCCACTCAGATACGAGTGGAAAAATCGGTGAGTGGAAAGAGTAAGATTGAAATTGTAGCATAATGTAAAGAATAGATTGTATTGCTAATTAAAAATAAAATAAGAACAGAAACATGAAGAAACAATTAATTATTTTTATTGCCTTTCTGATTTCCCTGTCCATGGGAGCTCAAACAAAACAACAGGCTGGAAAAGAATTTAAAAAGAAAGATATTTCATCCTTTTGTAAATCACTTTCTCCAGTGGGAAGAATATTGGAGACGGAAGGATATTACGTGTGGTGTGTCGCTCCAATCTATGGCCCCGATGGAAAAGTGCATGTGTTCTATTCCCGTTGGCCGGCAAAATATGGCATGGGAGGATGGATTCATAAATCTGAAATAGCCCACGCGGTAGCCGACCGTCCCGAAGGTCCTTATACATATGTGGAAACTGTGCTTGCCCCTCGTCCGGGATACTGGGATGCCACGACTTGTCATAATCCGCATATTGAATTTGTAGACGGTAAATATTGTCTTTTCTACATGGGAAACAGTAATGGTAAAACAAATACCAAACGAATAGGACTGGCTACAGCTCCTTCACTAAATGGCCCGTGGACAAGGCGTGACAAACCTATTTTGGAAGCTGGCACAGAGGGTTCATGGGATGATCATTGTACCACTAATCCTGCTTTTATCAAACGACCAAACGGGGAGTACTGGCTTTATTACAAATCTTGGAATAATGTAGATTATACGCAAGAAAAAAATGGCGTTAAGGGGAATCGTAAGTATGGTTTGGCTATTGCAAAGAATCTTGAAGGTCCATATGTGCGTTATGAAGGGAATCCATTGATCGACTTTTCTATTTATGGGAAGAATAAACAAGTGGAAGATGCTTTTATATGGTATCAAAAGGGTACCTTTAAGATGTTGATGCGTGACATGGGCTATTATAATAACACGGTAGGATTGTATATGGAATCTAAAGACGGGATTCATTGGGGAAAGCCCCAAATTGGTTGGTATGGAGCGGATGCTTATCTGGAAGAACCACCGGCACCTAAATATTTAACTCGTTATGGAAGATTTGAACGCCCGCAAATTTTATTCAAAGACGGGAAACCCGCTTATATGTTTAATGCTATGCAAGGTGGAAAATATATGACTGCTTCCGGCTTTGTTTTTAAAATCAGTTCAAAGTAACCATTCTTATCCGATAAGAATTAAATAGCCCAAGTGATATGCTAAATGGCATTACACTTGGGCTATTATTCTTTTTTAGAAAAACTAAGTCACTATGAACTTATACTCTTTATTCTTAAAAGATAGTTCGTTCTATCAATAAGCAAAGAGTGGATACTTTTCCATTGTCTTATTTACTCTTTCACGAACAGAAGTAATGACAGCTTCATTATCAATGTTGGAAAGCACTGTTTCAATCATTTCAGCAATCTCAAGCATTAAGTCTTCTTTTGCACCACGAGTCGTGATTGCAGGAGTTCCCAAGCGGATACCTGAAGTTTGGAAAGCAGAACGAGAATCAAATGGAACCATGTTTTTGTTGGCTGTAATATCTGCCGAAACTAATGCTTTCTCTGCTACCTTACCTGTTAAATCGGGATATTTACTACGAAGATCCACCAACATAGAGTGATTATCTGTTCCACCGGAGACGATGGTAAAACCTCTGTCTATTAAAGCTTGTGCCAATACAGCGGCATTTTTTTGTACCTGACGTTGGTACTCTTTGTATTCTGGTTGCAGACATTCACCAAAAGCTACTGCTTTAGCAGCAATCACGTGTTCTAACGGACCACCTTGGATACCAGGAAATACAGCAGAATCAAGCAACTGAGACATCATTTTAGTTTCCCCTTTACTAGTCTTTTTTCCCCAAGGATTAGGGAAATCTTTACCCAATAAGATTATTCCTCCACGTGGACCACGAAGAGTTTTGTGTGTGGTGGAAGTTACTATGTGAGCCCATTTTAATGGATTTTCTAGCAGTCCGGCAGCAATAAGACCCGCAGGGTGAGCCATGTCAATCATTAATATAGCTCCTACTTTATCAGCGATTTCACGCATACGTTTGTAGTCCCATTCACGAGAATAGGCAGAACCACCGCCAATAATCATTTTTGGATGTTCGCGGAGCGCCACTTCTTCCATCTGATCATAATCCACTCGCCCGGTTTCTTTTTTCACATTATACTCGCAAGGAGAGTAAATAATGCCCGAAGTATTTACTAATGAACCATGAGAAAGGTGTCCGCCATGAGCCAGATTCAAGCCTAAGAACTTATCGCCGGGGTTCAATACAGCTAGGAAAACAGCAGCGTTAGCTTGTGCTCCAGAATGTGGTTGAACATTTGCCCATTCGGCTCCAAAGATCTCTTTGAGTCTGTCGATAGCTATTTGTTCGCTTTGATCTACTACCTCACAACCGCCGTAATAGCGTTTGCCGGGATAACCTTCAGCATACTTGTTTGTAAGGCAAGACCCCATGGCCTGCATTACTTGATCACTCACGAAATTTTCTGATGCAATCAGCTCAATACCTTTGAGCTGTCTTTGGTGCTCTTTTTCGATGATATCGAAAATTAAATCGTCTCTTTTCATTCTAGGCCTGATGATAATAAGTGTTTTACTCGAGATCCTTTATTAAGCGCACAAAAGTAGGCAAAAAAAAAGGAAATAGAAAGTGAATGAAGAAAAAAGATAAAAGATTAAAAGATAAAGCCCAAAGAGAAACTGAGTAAATTACTTTTTCTTTGAAATACCATATTACCCGCATTCTCTGACCCGTCTTGATTGGTTTGGGTATATGTAATTGACTTGGATATGTTACTTAATCCCATTTCATAGCGGAAGTCAAAGAATATATTCGAAATATTTACTCCCACTCCCGTTACGATATTTACGCTGAATGGATAGAGATCTTCTTTAATATCCTTTTGATCGAGATTGGTAGACTGAAGTTTGCTTTTATTATTCCACACATATTTTATTTTTGGTCCTAAGAAGAATGCCATACCGTAAGGTCCGCTCTTAATGAAATTATATCCGTAAAGCACTGGTAATTCAATAGCATGGATGGTGGAATTAATGCTTGCATAGTCTGGCTGAACTTCTGGCTGCTGAGAGAGGTTCTTATCAAAAGTAAATTCATTTTTACTTACATGATAAGCCAACTCCGGCTCAATGAAGTGTTTTTTCATATTTATCCGGAAAAAGATAGCTCCCAGATAACCTACTTTATAGTTGTTTTGAATTTCGTTGATCTTTTCACCATTTATGTTAAGTTCATGCACAAAATACATTGCTGTATTAAAACCTCCTTTTATACCGAAATTGACTTTCTTTTCTTGTGTTTTTTTAATTTCCTGCTGTGCACAGCAAGAAAGGCTAAATCCAATCGCTAGTAAAAGTAGGGCTATGTGCTTCATTTTTTCTTTTTTTTCTCAACTGACCAACCAAATTTTCCTACCTTTTCTCCCAAAGTAAAATAGTTACCATGTACATATGTCAATGGGTTACTTTCTGAAAATTCAAATTTACCTGTTTCGGAATTCATGTATTTTTCATCGGCTTTTATATTAACCACATCGGCCATAAACATATCGTGTGATCCCAATGGAATAATCTCCTTTACCCGGCATTCAATGCAAAGCGGAGATTCTTCAATGATCGGAGCATTTACAACAGACGCTTTGCCTGGTGTGAGTTTCATCTCCGCAAACTTATTATGGTCTTTACCCGAACGTACTCCACACCAATCGGTAGGAAACGCCATAGCTTTTGTGGTAAGATTAATCACAAACTCCATGTTCTTTTTCAGGATAGGATAGGAGTAGCGTTCGGGACGGACAGAAATATAACACATCGGAGGGTTAGAACAAATAGTACCCACCCAAGCGATCGTTAATATGTTATATTCACTTTCCTCACTGCCACAACTAACCAATACTGCTGGTAAAGGATAAATCATTGTCCCCGGTTTCCAGTCTTGCTTCATTTTTTTTATATTTATAGAATCACAATATCTTCTTTTTTCAGCTCTTTCTCGCAATAGTGACACTTGAGAATGCACAGTTCTTTATCCGTTACATGAAAAATAGTGGGCATCGGTTCATTATTTGTGATACATTTAGGATTGGCACATTTCACGATTCCCTTCAATTCGTCGGGCATGTACACTTCTTTTTTTTCTATCACTTCATAGTCACGGATAATGTTTAGCTTTATATGCGGAGCTACTACTGATATGCGGTTAATCTCTTCATCATCAAAGAATTTATCCGCGATCTTGATAATTCCCTTTTTCCCCAGTTTCTTACTTTCCAAGTTAAAACCAATGGTGATGTTGCAATCCATGTGTTCCAGTCCTAGCAAAGAAACAACGGTAAAGAGTTTTTCTGATGGAATATGATCTATTACAGTGCCGTTCTTTAGCGCAGCAACTTGTAGTGCTTGTTTATTTTCGCTCATTGAATAAAATGAATAATTAATAATGAAATAATAAATGGTTTATATCGGTTAATTAGCACTTTATTTCTTCTAAAGTTATTCCCAATACATCACAAATGATAGCCTGCCGGGCAAAAAGCCCGTTTCGAGCCTGCTGAAAGTAATATGCTTTCTCGTTATTATCCACATCATAAGCAATCTCATTGACCCGTGGTAGTGGGTGAAGAATACGAAGATTGGGGCGTGTGTTTTCCAACATCTTATTTCTTAAAATATAGACGTTTTTTATACGTTCATATTCCATCAAGTCGGTGAAACGTTCACGCTGTACACGCGTCATATATAATATATCCGCATCGGCAATGGTGCTTTCGTTGAAATCCGTATGCTCTACATATTTTATATGATTCTCTTCACAGTAGAGTTTATACTCTTCCGGCATTTTCAGTTCTTCAGGAGCAATGAAATGAAAGGTGGGATTGAAGTGACGCATAGCCATCAGCAAAGAATGAACGGTACGACCGTATTTTAAATCACCCACAAGGAATATATTTAGATTTTCCAGTGTCCCTTGAGTTTTTAAGATAGAATATAGATCCAGCATGGTTTGTGATGGGTGCTGATTGGCTCCGTCGCCCGCATTTATAATAGGTATGGGAGCTACTTCACTGGCATATCTTGCAGCACCTTCCAAATAATGACGCATCACAATTAAATCGGCATAGTTACTCACCATCATAATAGTGTCTTTAAGCGTTTCTCCTTTTGAAGAACTAGTGGTCGATGCATCCGAGAAACCAATAATGCGTCCACCAAGACGGTTTACCGCTGTCTCGAAACTCAAACGAGTACGGGTGGAAGGCTCAAAAAAAAGAGTTGCCACTATTTTGCCATCCAGTATTTTCCTATTTGGATTTTTTTCGAACTGCTTTGCCATCTCCAGCAGGTAGAGAATTTTTTCTTTAGAATGCTCGGCAATGGTTACTAAACTTCTATTTTCCATATTCTTATCTATTTATCATTGACTGTAAAATACGGAGCGTAAAGGTAGATAAAAAAATGATTATTAGAAAGTTCTTTTAATTAAAAGATTTATTATAATTTTGCGCCATACTAAGAAATATAAAAAATGAATCAGGTTGTGGTAAAAGGAACTCCGGTGACTATAAAAAGATTGGTGCGATGGATGTGGATAGCGTTCGTTTCATTTATAGCATTTAGTGTGATCATCTTTTGTTTTATAGCTTGGGGTTGGATTGGTTACATGCCTGATGTGGAAGAACTGGAAAATCCTCATTACAAGTTTGCCTCGGAGATACTTTCGGCTGATGGAAAAATATTGGGAACATGGTCTTTGAGTAAGGAAAACCGTGTGTATGTAGGATACAATGATATGTCTCCTTCTTTGGTCAGAGCATTGATTGCCACTGAGGATATCCGCTTTGAAGATCACTCTGGAATTGATATCCGTGCACTGGCAAGAGCGATTATAAAACGAGGATTGTTTTTTCAGAAAAATGCCGGGGGAGGTAGTACCATCACCCAGCAACTATCCAAACAACTGTATTCTCCCGGTGCGGGAAACTTTATGGAGCGTTTATTTCAAAAACCCATTGAATGGGTTATTGCAGTGAAACTGGAACGCTATTATACAAAAGAAGAACTTCTGACGATGTACTTTAATAAGTACGATTTCGGTAATAATGCGGTGGGAGTTAAAACGGCTTCGTACACTTACTTTTCCAAAGAGCCGATCGATTTAAAGGTTGAGGAAGCGGCAACATTAGTGGGTATGTGTAAAAACTCCTCTTTATATAATCCTGTCCGTCGTAAGGATTTGGTGGAGAAACGTCGTAATGTGGTACTGGATCAGATGAGAAAAGCTGATTATATTACCGAGGAGGAGAGGGATTCACTAATGGCTATTCCTTTAAAATTGAAATTCCATCGGGTAGACCACACAGAAGGTCTGGCAACCTATTTTCGTGAATATCTTCGTATGATTATGACTGCCAAAGAACCTATTAAGAGTGATTACGCCGCATGGCAATCTCAGAATTATTATGAAGATTCTTTGGCTTGGGAACGTGATCCTCTCTATGGATGGTGTGCTAAGAATAAGAAGAAAGATGGAACGAACTATAACATCTATACGGATGGTTTAAAAATATTTACCACTATTGACTCTCGTATGCAGCAGTATGCAGAGGAGGCGGTGGAAGAGCATTTGGGACATTTCCTACAACCACTCTTTTTTAAAGAAAAGAAAGGCCGAAGTTCAGCTCCCTATTCTGATCAATTGACCAAACAACAGGTAAGAGATATTTTAAGTAAATCGATGAGACAGTCTGACCGCTACCATGCAATGAAAGAAGCGGGCTTCTCGGAAAATGATATTCATAAGGCCTTCAATACTCCCGAGCAGATGTCTGTTTTCTCTTGGCACGGGGTGGTAGATACGGTCATGACTCCTATGGATTCCATTAAATATTATAAATACTTCTTAAGAGCCGGATTGATGTCTATGGATCCGCTTACCGGAGCTGTAAAGGCTTATGTAGGAGGGCCCAATTATGCTTTCTTCCAATATGATATGGCAATGATGGGACGTCGTCAGGTAGGATCAACCATCAAACCGTTCCTTTATTCGTTGGCTATGGAGAACGGATTCTCGCCTTGTGACGAAACTCGTAATGTGGAGCAAACTATCATTACAAGTGGAGGCCAGGCCTGGAGCCCACGCAATAGTTCACGGGCGCGGTATGGAGAAATGGTTACTCTGAAATGGGGACTTGCCAATTCAAATAACTGGATATCGGCTTACTTAATGAGTCGCCTGAATGCTGCTTCATTAGTTCGCCTGATTCATCAATTCGGAGTGAAAAATAAAGATATTGTCGCTAGTCCTGCCTTATGCCTGGGACCTTGCGATATATCAGTAGGAGAGATGGTTAGTGCCTATACGGCCTTTGTAAACAAAGGATTGCGCTGCGACCCCATGTTTGTTTCCAAGATTGAAGATAGCGAAGGAAATGTTATTTCTACTTTCCATTCTCAGATGGAAGAGGTGATTAGTGCTCCCAGCGCCTCTAAAATGCTAACCATGCTACGTGCGGTAATTAATGAAGGGACAGGTGGCAGAGTGCGTCGGTATACTCATGCCGATGTAGGGGGTAAAACCGGAACCACTCAGCGTAACTCCGATGGTTGGTTTGTGGGATTCACTCCCTCATTAATAACCGGATGTTGGGTAGGAGGCGAAGATCGTGATATTCACTTTGACACCATGATTTATGGTCAGGGTGCATCAATGGCACTTCCTATCTGGGGACTTTATATGAAAAAGGTTTATGCAGATAAATCCTTGAAATATTCCGAAGCTGAGACCTTTAAATTAGGTAGTGAATATACCGGCTGTGGTCAAGATTCAACAGCAACGGGTGGAAAAGCAGGGTTGGATAGTCTATTCACCGAGTAAACACAATTAAAATAGTTTTATATATTTTCAGCCATTCATCAATAAATAGAAAAGATTGATGAATGGCTGAATTTTCTTCTTTAATAAATTAGATAAAGGCCAAAGGATTGATCCTTGAAATAAATTCTATTACCAGTCCAACTCCTTCATCCCGGCAATTACATAATCTTTTTTCAGATCACTCTCTTTAAGATTTTGGTAATCATAAATCAGCAAATCAATATCCAGTTTTACCATTCCATCCTTCTTATCATTTGGCAGCCGGCCAGCCATGGATTCCAGCTGTTTACAAATGCTTTTGATCTTCTCCATAGATAGGAGCGTAGAAAACTTTGCCAATTGGTTGGTGAAATGAGCAGGATTAGTGAGACCTAAAGGAAGTGTATCTTGCTCTGACCCAAAGCGAATGTCGGGAAAATAAGAAGTCAATTGTTTTTGTGCCCATTGAATATTAGCTTCTTTATAGGTATTTGAACCCATGCAAATAAGGCAATTATGCTGCTTCATCTCTTTTCTTTTAGCCACAAAATAACACTAAAAAGCAGATATTACCAAATAATTTTGTATTTTTGAACCTTTTTAATTGTAAAGATGAGCAAAATGAAATATATCGGAATAATACCGGCAAGATATGCTTCCACCCGCTTTCCAGGTAAACCCTTGGCTCTGTTGGGTGGGAAGCCTGTTATCCAACGGGTTTACGAACAAGTACGGGGCATTTTGGACGAAGCTTATGTTGCTACTGATGACGAACGAATAGTGCGAGCCGTGAAAGCCTTTGGAGGAAAGGTCGTGATGACCTCAGAATTTCACAGAAGTGGTACAGATCGTTGTTATGAAGCCTTTACTAAAATAGGTGCGGGATATGATGTAGTGGTCAATATTCAGGGAGACGAGCCTTTTATTCAACCTTCTCAATTAGCATCCATCAAAGCTTGTTTTGAGGATGCTTCCACTCATATTGCTACGCTGGTAAAGCCCTTTAGTGCCGATGATTCTTTTGAACTATTGGAGAATGTGAACTCACCTAAAGTGGTGGTCAGCAAAAACTGGAACGCCTTATATTTTAGTCGGTCTATCATCCCATACGTAAGAAACGGCGAGAGGAAGGATTGGCTGAAACAACATACCTATTACAAGCATATCGGGTTGTACGCCTATCGGGCAGAAGTATTGAAAGAAATTACGGCCCTACCACAATCCTCCCTTGAGTTGGCTGAATCACTGGAACAGCTTCGTTGGCTGGAAAACGGATATAATATAAAGGTCGGAGTCACCGAGGTAGAAACCATTGGTATAGATACACCGCAGGATTTAATGAACGCTGAACTGTTTTTAAAGAATAAATATGCTAAATAGAGCCCAACAACCTGAAGTAAGAGCAATGGAAAAGATTTCTATTGCTGCTCCCCAAAGAAAAATAATGCCAAATGGCGTATGTTTAAATGTGATTGAAGCTGGCAATCAGGAAGTGGTTCGTGTGGATATACTCATTGGTGCTGGTAAATGGCAGCAAACTCAGTTGTTACAAGCTCTGTTTGTCAACCGCATGTTAAGGGAAGGTACCCGGAAGTTTACTTCTGTTCAGATTGCTGAAAAGCTAGACTATTATGGTGCTTGGCTGGAGCTTTCGTCCTCCATGGAGTATTCTTATATTACGCTCTACTCGCTCAATAAATACTTCGCTCGTACATTGGAAATAGTGGAGTCCATGATTAAAGAACCTGTTTTCCCTGAAAAAGAATTAAAATCGGTATTGGAAACCAATAAACATCAGTATCTGGTTAACAGTACAAAAGTTGATTACTTGGCACAGACAAGCTTTGTTCATTCTGTCTTTGGCAATCAGCATCCTTGTGGTCGTTTTGCATCAGCCATTGATTATGATCTAATTACAACCTCCTGTTTAAAAGAATATTATGACCGTTATTATCATTCAGGGAATAGCAGTGTGTATGTTTCGGGTAAGATTACAGAAGAGATTCTTTCCTTGCTGGAGCAAACATTTGGCCAGGATCCATGGGGGCAGCTGGACAATAAAGTGGAAATGATTCCCTTTCTCATTGAAACAACTCCTCAGAAACGCATCTTCACCGAACAGTCTACTGCCATGCAAAGTGCCATTAAGATAGGCAAGGTAATGATGCAAAAATCTCATCCTGATTATCTTAAAATGAGAGTTCTGATCACTCTCTTTGGTGGTTATTTTGGAAGTCGGCTAATGTCGAATATCCGTGAGGATAAGGGATATACTTATGGTATATCAGCAGGCATGGCTTCGTTTCCGGATACAGGTGTTTTCATGATTTCCACTGAAGCGGCAAATGAATATGTGGAGAATCTGATCAAAGAGGTTTATCACGAAATGAAGTTGCTTCAAACTGATATAGTGCAAGATGCAGAACTTTCTATGGTAAAAAATTATATGTTAGGAGAGATGTGCCGAAGTTATGAAGGTCCTTTCTCCTTGTCCGAAGCTTGGATATTTATTCAAACCTCACATTTGTCGGAATCTTATTTTGAAGAATCTCTGGAAGCTGTTCAAAGTGTGACGGCTGAAGAGATTAAAACTTTGGCTCAAAAATATTTTAACCCTGAACAAATGATTGAAGTGATTGCAGGTAAAAGCCATTAAAATGATAACAAAACCTAATTAATTGCTCCTATTAACAGATTATTATTACTTTTGTTTCGTATCGTTCTATAAATATCTTGTTATTATGCGAAAATATATCTACATATTCTTTCTTTCTTTCTCTGTAGCGACCGTTTCTCCTGCTCAGGGAATTGGTGGATTTTTCTCTAAAATTAAAAATGTATTTGTTCCTGCTACTGAAATGAAAATAGGGAATTTCACTTTTAAAGACGGCGCCACTTATACTGGTGAATTACAAAAAGGGAAACCTAATGGAAAGGGAAAAACAATATTTAAAAACGGCGATGTGTATGAAGGAGAATATATAAACGGGAAGCGGGAAGGACAAGGCGTTTATTCTTTTGTAGATGGAGAAAAATACGAAGGTCAATGGTTTCAAGATCAGCAACACGGAAAAGGTACTTACTATTTTATGAATAATAATAGGTATGAAGGGATGTGGTATACTGATTATCAGCAAGGTTTTGGTACGATGTATTACTATAACGGAGATACTTATACAGGCAATTGGGCAAATGACAAGCGAGATGGTAAAGGTACATATCTATGGAAAAACGGCGCTAAATATGAAGGTGAATGGAAAGCTGACAAGAAAAGTGGCAAAGGAGTTTTAGCTTGGGAAGATAAATCAAAATATGATGGTGAATGGAAAGAGAATGTTCGTTGGGGAAAGGGTACATATTCTTACCCTAGCGGAGATAAATATATAGGTGACTGGGTTAATGACATCCAAGACGGGAGGGGAACTTATCACTTTCACACGGGAGAACGATACGAAGGTGATTATATTAAAGGTGAACGTACGGGAAGAGGTGCTTTTTACTTAGCCAATGGAGACCGCTATGAAGGGGACTTTAAGGATGGTATGCAGCATGGCCAGGGTACTTTTTACTGGAGCAATGGCGCCGTATATGTTGGCCAATGGATGAATAATCAGCGAAACGGTAGAGGAACCTATACTTGGGGGAACGGGGATCGTTACGAAGGTGATTGGAAAAATAATATCTCTAATGGGCAAGGGGTACTTCTTTTGAAAAACGGAACAAAATACAAAGGGCAGTTTGTCAATGGACTCGAAGAAGGACAAGGCATTCAGGAAGATAAAGAGGGTAATCGTTACGAAGGATTCTTCAGGCAAGGAAAGAAAGATGGTCCGTTTGTGGAATTTGATAAAGATGGAAAGATAACCCGACGGGGAACGTATAAATTTGGAGTGATAGATAATGTACAAAAGGAATAATTCCTTCAAAGTATATTTTTAACCCCTAATTGTGCCGATGTGCTGATATCTTACTATCTACACATCGGCATATTAGTTTGTTTAAGCGTATTTAAATAATATATTGCGAACTGATTGATTCATTGTTATATACTCTACGGATGGTAGTTGCAAACAAATCTGCAATCGTAAGTTGTTTCACTTTTGTGCATCCTTTTGCATAAGGAATGCTATCCGTAAAAATCATTTCAGTAAGTCCTGACTCTTGTACTCGTTCGGATGCCGGACAAGACATTACACAGTGACTGGCAATAGCACGAACCGAGATAGCTCCGGCTTTCAGCATAATATCTGCGGCTTTGGTAATAGTGCCTGCCGTGTCTACGATGTCATCGATAAGAATCACGTTCTTGCCTTTCACATCTCCAATAATCTGCATGGATGCTATTTCATTGGCTTTTACACGTGACTTGTTACACAAAACCAACGGAACACCCAGATACTTGGAATAAGTGCTGGCTCTTTTTGAGCCGCCAACGTCCGGCGTTGCAATGACCAGTTCTTCAAGATTCAATTTCTGAATGTAGGGTAAAAAGACAGCTGATGCATACAAGTGATCCACTGGTACGTCAAAAAAACCTTGAATCTGATCTGCGTGCAGGTCCATAGTAATCAGTCGGTCTATACCGGCCACGCCTAATAAATCAGCCACTAATTTTGCCCCGATTGAGACACGTGGTTTATCTTTTCTATCTTGACGAGCCCATCCGAAGTAGGGAATAACGGCAACTATACTTTTGGCCGATGCACGCTTGGCAGCATCAATCATTAGTAGGAGTTCCATTAAGTTGTCAGAGTTTGGGAAGGTAGATTGGACTAAAAATACATGCGAACCCCTGATGGATTCTTCATAAGATACTGCAAATTCACCGTCGGCAAAGTGGGTGATATTCATGTTTCCCAGAGGGCAGCCGAGGCTTTTGCAAATGTTCTCCGCTAGGTATCTGGAACTAGTGCCAGAGAATACCATAAAAGGTGCTTTTTCGCTCATTTTGTAATTGATGTTACCTTTTTGTTAATTTGTATGCAAAGGTAGGGAATATCGCCGCAATATAAAAGCCTTCTTATATAAAAAGTATTGTTTATAGAGAAATCTACTGAAAAAGAGTTAGCTTTGCTTTTAAAAATGATTGAACCGATGAGAAAAAGCAACCTCCTTTTTGCTGTTTTACTTTCATTTGTTATTGTATTTCAAGGCCTGGCTCAAACCCGGGAGATTGGTAATGCAGACTTTCTATCTAATCTGATGATGAATGACTTATTTTTTAAACCATACCTGGAGAATCCCGGGAAGTTTGAAATACAGATTATCTACACTCAGATTGATCGGGATAGTTCTAATTTGCCTCACTTTACTCAATATAATTATCAGGTGGATAACAAGAAATTCTTTAATCCCGCCAGTTTGGTAAAGTGGCCCTTGATTTTACTTGGAATGGAGAAAGTGAATAATCTGAATCCTTCTTTGGGAATTACCCTCTATAGTAAGGTGGGAAAGGAAGGAGATTATTTGTCACCCGACAAAACCCACCGATTGGCGAATGATATCAAAGAGATGATTCTGGTAAGTGATGATCGGGCTTATAATCGGATGTACGATTTTCTGGGACAAGAATATATCAATAAGCGCTTGGCTGAGATGGGGTATGATTCTCTTCGGGTAATGTTACGGTTTACCTCCTGTACTCGAGAGCAAAACCGAACCACTCCGTCTATCTATTTTTATGATGAGAGAGATTCCTTGCTTTACGAGCAACCGGCAACTATCAATCCTGTTCAGTTATCCAACCCTTTGGGAACGGTAATAAAAGGCGGGAAAGACTTTTCCTACTTTAATAATATGTCGTTGCAAGATATCAATGACTTGATGTTTTTTGTATTTTTCAAAGAAGCCGCGCCATTAAAAAAGCGTTTTAACTTAACCGCCCAGGATTACGAGCTATTATATAAGTACACGGCAATGTATCCCTACGAAAGTGAGTTCCCTCTTTTTAAGAGCAATCATCGTAAATATCCTGTTCATTTAAAGAAGTACCTTTATTATGGGAAAAACTCTGCAAAGCCTAATCTTCCGGGATTGGAAATTCATAATATGGTAGGGCAGTCTCATGGCACATTGTCTGATGTAGCCTACTTCGTTCATCCCGAAGCGGGAGTAGAATTTATGCTTTCCGCTGTGATCAATACGTGTGACGGTCCCATCAATCCAGCCAATTATCATTATCTGGATAGGGGGCAACCTTTCTTGGAAAAGCTGGGTAAAATGATTTATCAATACGAACTCCAAAGGCATAAGAATTAACTTTATCTGTAAAAATAATTGTGCCGGACTGATGTTTTAAAACAACTTTTTTTTTGTTGGGTTGTTATTAGTGAATCAATCATTAGTATGAACTTAAAAGAGAATTTCTAAATTATGGCAAAGAATATATCAGATCAACTCGTGGATATGCTTGCAAAAGCAGGAGTAAAAAGAATATACGCAGTAACAGGAGATAGCTTGAATGAAGTGAATGATGCGGTTCGGAGAAGTGGAAAAATAGAATGGATACATGTAAGACATGAAGAAACAGGTGCTTATGCTGCCGCGGCAGAAGCACAGTTAACCGGAGAATTAGCTTGCTGTGCAGGGAGTAGCGGTCCCGGACATGTACATTTAATCAATGGTTTGTATGATGCTCATCGTACGGGTGCTCCTGTACTTGCTATTGCATCTACCATTCCTTCTCAGGAATTTGGGATGGGCTATTTTCAGGAAACAAATACTATAAAACTTTTCGAAGATTGCAGTTATTATAATCAGCAGGCAACTACTCCCCAACAATTTCCCCGAATGCTTCAGTCCGCTATTCAGACGGCAATCTCTTTAAAAGGGGTGTCGGTAATAGGGTTGCCGGGCGACTTAACAGCTAAGAGCACCGAAGGAATATTTTCCTCTGAAAGTAACTATTCTACTCATCCAACCATTTGCCCGTCTCAGGAAGAATTGGAAGCTTTAGCCGAACTGATTAATGGGGCAAATAAAGTAACCTTGTTTTGTGGCATTGGAGCCAAAGACGCACACGCCGAGGTGATGGAATTATCCAACTTAGTAAAAGCTCCGGTGGCGTATACTTTCAAGGGAAAGATGGATGTGCAGTATGATAATCCCAATGAAGTGGGTATGACTGGCCTGCTGGGCATGAGTTCTGGTTATGCAAGCATGCATGAAGCGGAAGTGTTGCTACTTTTAGGAACTGATTTTCCTTATGCGGCCTTTATGCCGGAAGATAATAAGATTGCTCAGATAGATATTAATCCTCAGAGACTGGGAAGGCGAGCTAAACTGACCATGGGGCTTTGCGGCGATGTGAAAGCAACGTTAAAAGCTTTGTTGCCTTTGCTAAATACTAAGATGGACGATTCTTTCTTGAAAAAGCAACTAGCTCTTTATGATAAGGTGAAGAAGAATATGAAAATTTATGTGGATGATTACGGTAAAGAGCGGGCCATCCATCCCGAGTATGTGACTTCTATTATTGACCGTTTGGCCACGGATGATGCTGTGTTTACAGTAGATACCGGAATGACTTGTGTGTGGGGAGCACGTTATTTGCATGCCACGGGAAAACGCAGAATGCTGGGTTCCTTCAATCATGGTTCCATGGCCAATGCGCTTCCACAAGCCATCGGAGCTTCATTGGCCGATCCTTCCCGTCAGGTTTTCGCCCTTTGCGGAGATGGCGGTTTATCTATGGGATTGGGTGATTTAGCCACAGTGATGCAATATAATCTTCCGGTGAAGATCATTGTATTCAATAATGGCTCGCTGGGAATGGTGAAGCTGGAGATGGAAGTATCCGGTTTGCCTCAATGGCAGACAAATCTTCTGAATCCGGATTTTGCCTTGGTTGCCCAGTCAATGGGTATAAAAGGCCTGACGGCTGTTCATCCGGACGAAGTGGAACCTTGCCTTGTGGAGGCGTTAAATACAGACGGCCCCGTACTGATTAATATCATGACCGATCCTTATGCGTTGGCAATGCCCCCTAAAGTAGAGTTTGGTCAAATGATGGGATATGCTGAAACGATGTATAAGCTCATGATTACCGGCCGATCTCAGGAAGTGATTGATACGATCAAATCAAACTATAAACATATTGCATCGATCTTATAATTATCCTTTAATAATTAGTGTTTATTTTCAGAACTTGCCTTGATTGACCCTGTTTGATCTTGGCAAGTTTTTTTATGAAAACACTACTAAATGATAAAAAAACTTGTTTTAAAAGGGTAACACACCTTATCTTTTTAATATTTAGCGTATTTTTGTAGCATGAATATGAAGAAAGAACAAATAGCACAAGCTCTTAAGAGCCTACAGATTGAGAAACTGAATCCGATGCAGGAAGAATCTCTGAGAGCGAACAGCCAGGGAAAAGATGTTATCTTGCTGTCTCCCACGGGATCTGGTAAGACATTAGCCTATTTGCTGCCTCTGTTACAGGAACTGAAAGCGGAAGAAAATACCATTCAAAGTCTGGTGTTAGTCCCTTCGCGTGAACTGGCATTGCAAATAGAGTCCGTATTCAAAGCGATGAACACAGAATTCAAGACCTGTTGCTGCTACGGGGGACACTCCATTGCGGATGAAAAGAAGAGCATTTTTGGCAATCATCCCGCTATTATCATAGGTACACCCGGTCGTATCAATGACCATTTATCAAAAGGAAATTTCATGCCCGATACTATTCATACGTTGGTTATCGATGAGTTCGATAAGTCATTGGAATATGGTTTTCAAGATGAAATGTCGGAGATCATTGCTCAACTGCCTGGATTAAAAAAACGGATACTTCTTTCAGCTACTGATGCAAAAGAAATCCCTGACTTCACAGGATTGAATGAAACCATCAAGCTGGATTTTCTGGACCCTGAAGCCGTTTCTCCCCGTTTGAAGTTGATGAAAGTGCTTTCTCCCGATAAAGATAAACTGGAAACCCTCTTCCGCTTGTTGTGCACGCTTGGTAGTAGCTCCACCATTGTATTTTGTAACCATCGGGAAGCTGTGGAACGGGTGAGCGAATATTTAGGTTCTAAAGGTCTGTACAATGAATTTTTTCACGGAGGAATGGAGCAACCCGACCGCGAACGTGCTTTATATAAGTTCCGTAACGGAAGTTGTCATGTATTTGTTTCTACGGATTTAGCTTCCCGCGGACTGGATATTCCGGAGATTGAAAGTATTATTCACTATCATCTCCCCATTAATGAGGATGCTTATACCCACCGTAACGGACGAACTGCTCGTTGGGAGGCCAAAGGTACTTCTTATCTGATTCTCAATGAGGATGAGTTTCTTCCCGGATACATTGAAGAAGAGCCGGAGACATTGGAATTACCAGAAAAAACAGCCCGTCCCGTCCAACCACTTTGGGTTACCTTATATATAGGTAAAGGAAAGAAGGATAAAGTGAACAAGATTGACATTGTGGGTTTCCTTTTCAAAAAAGCGAATCTGGCGAAAGAAGATATCGGCCAGATTGATGTAAAAGAGCACTTTGCTTATGTTGCCATTCGTCGTTCAAAGTTAAAACAAGCACTCAATTTGATCTCTGGAGAAAAGATTAAGGGAATGAAAACAAAGATTGAAGAGGCAGATTAATTAATATAAGACCTGTTGACTTTTAGTTGTACAGAAGAATCTTTTCTTTTGTACAGAAGAATAAAATATCTTGTACAAAAGAAAGTAATCTTCTGTACAAGATATATTTATTTCTTGGAGAATATTTCTTTAACTCTCCCTAAAGAGTCTGTGCAATCCCCAGTTGATTACCGAAACAACAATACTAAAGAGTACGGCTGCTCCAAAATTAGCTACTTCAAAACCGTCGACCAACCAACCTGCAAGAATAATCACTGCCCCGTTAATTACTAATAGAAACAACCCGATAGTTAGTAAGGTCGGGATAATGGACAGGACTTGAAGGACAGGTTTTACGGTAATGTTGAGGATTCCTAAAACAATAGCTACTAAAGCAGCTACCCAGATGCTGCTCACCTCTATTCCAGGCAGAAAACTCGCGGCCAAGTATATTACAACCGTCGAGAGAATAAAATTCATAAAGATGTTCATCGTTTGTCTTATTTTTAATATAAACAGAACGAATGTAGGTCTATAATTGTTCAGCTTCCCTTATTGATATTGGCAAGTGTATATAACAAAATGACGGTACAAGCAGGCGGTTTCTAATAAAAAGAAAGGAATATGGGGAGGAATACTTAGATTTTTATAGCAAAATACTTGTTACCCAAAAATAAATTTGTAATTTCGCAGGGTCTTAAAACAATAGTAATTTAATTGTATAACCAAAACAAACATCAAATGAAAAAGCATAATTTCAATGCTGGACCTTCCATTCTACCTCAATCAACAATAGAAAATACTGCGAAGGCTATCTTAGATTTCAATGGTTCAGGACTTTCTTTAATGGAAATCAGCCACCGCGCAAAAGACTTTCAACCAATTGTGGACGAAGCAGTTGCATTGTTTAAGGAATTATTAAATATACCCGAAGGCTATTCGGTACTTTTCCTTGGTGGTGGCGCAAGCTTGGAATTTTGTATGATCCCTTTCAACTATCTTGAAAAGAAAGCTGCTTATCTCAATACTGGTGTTTGGGCTAAGAAAGCGATGAAAGAAGCTAAAGGTTTTGGTGAAGTAGTAGAGGTAGCCTCTTCTGCTGAAGCAAACTACACTTATATCCCTAAAGATTTTACAGTCCCTGCTGATGTAGATTATTTCCACATTACCACGAATAACACAATCTACGGCACAGAGATCCGCAAAGAATTGGATTCTCCTGTTTTAATGATCGCAGACATGTCTTCAGATATCTTTTCCCGCCCTATAGACATCTCCAAGTATGCACTCATTTATGGTGGAGCTCAAAAGAATCTTGCCCCTGCCGGACTTACTTTTGTGATTGTGAAGAATGATTCCTTAGGTAAGGTATCCCGATATATCCCTACAATGCTGAATTATCAGACTCATGTGGACAATGGTTCTATGTTCAATACTCCTCCGGTAGTTCCTATTTTCGCAGCGCTGGAAACTCTTCGCTGGATGAAGGCTCAGGGTGGAGTAAAAGAGATGGAAAGAAGAGCCCTTGAAAAGGCAGCTCTTTTATACAATGAGATTGATCGCAATAAACTTTTTGTGGGAACAGCTAACAAAGAAGACCGTTCTGTGATGAATATCTGCTTCGTAATGAAGGAAGAATTTAAAGAACTGGAAGCTGACTTTCTGAAGTTTGCTACTGAAAAAGGAATGATAGGAATCAAAGGACATCGATCTGTAGGTGGTTTCCGTGCTTCTTGTTATAACGCCATGCCAAAGGAAAGTGTACAAGCTTTGATTGCTTGTATGCAGGATTTTGAGAAATTACATTAATATAATTTTTTTCACCACAGGTCACACGGATTATACAGATTGAACTTATATCTGTGAAATCGGTGTTACTTGTGGTGAACTATTAAATACATAACACTATGAAAGTATTAATCGCAACAGATAAACCGTTTGCCAAAGTCGCTGTAGACGGTATTCGTAAAGAGATTGAAGCAGCCGGATATGAACTGGCTTTATTAGAAAAATACACAGAAAAGAAACAATTACTTGAAGCGGTAAAGGATGCGAATGCCCTCATTATTCGCAGTGATATTATTGACGCAGAAGTTCTTAATGCTGCAAAAGAACTGAAAATTGTAGTTCGTGCGGGAGCAGGATATGACAATGTGAATCTTGAAGCTGCCACAGCTCATGGTGTTTGTGTGATGAATACCCCTGGACAGAATTCCAATGCTGTGGCCGAACTGGCTCTTGGCTTAATGGTATACGCTGTCCGCAATTTTTATAATGGCACATCCGGTTCGGAATTGAAAGGAAAGAAACTAGGTATCCATGCTTATGGTAATGTAGGCCGCAATGTAGCCCGTGTAGCCAAAGGTTTTGGAATGGAAATCTATGCGTATGATGCTTTCTGCCCCAAGGAAGTGATTGAAAAAGACGGTGCAAAGGCGGTGGATTCTGCCGAAGAGCTTTATGCTGCTTGTGATGTTGTTTCTCTTCATATTCCTGCTACGGCTGAGACAAAGAACTCCATTAACTACGCACTTCTCAATAGAATGCCTAAGGGAGCCATCTTGGTAAACACTGCCCGCAAAGAAGTGATTAATGAAGCCGAACTAATTAAGTTAATGCAAGATCGTCCCGACTTTAAATATGTAACAGATATTATGCCCGCTGCTAACGCCGAGTTTGCTGAGAAGTTTACCGGACGTTATTTCTCCACTCCTAAAAAAATGGGCGCTCAGACATCAGAAGCAAACATTAACGCGGGAATTGCAGCGGCAAAACAAATAGTAGGCTTCTTGAAAGAGGGTTGTGAGAAATTTAAAGTAAATAAGTAACCGAACCAGATATTTTATGGCTATTATTAAACCTTTCAAAGGAATTCGTCCACCTCAGAGTTTTGTTGAGGAAGTTGCTTCTCGCCCTTATGACGTTCTGAACTCGGAAGAGGCACGGCAAGAAGCTGCCGGAAATGAGAAATCATTGTATCACATCATTAAACCTGAAATAGATTTTCCTGTAGGAACGGATGAACACGACGAAAAGGTCTATTGTAAAGCGGCAGAAAACTTTAAGAAGTTCCAGGATAAAGGATGGCTGGTGCAGGATGATAAAGAACAATATTATGTTTATGCGCAAACCATGAATGGCAAAACACAATACGGTTTGGTAGTCTGTGCTTCGGTAGCCGATTATATGAGTGGGGTAATCAAGAAACATGAGCTCACCCGTCGGGATAAAGAGGAAGATCGCATGAAACATGTCCGCATCAATAATGCGAATATAGAACCGGTATTCTTTGCTTATCCTGATAACGCGGTATTAGATATTATCGTTCACAAATATACTTCCACGAAACCTGTTTACGACTTTATAGCTCCCGGAGATGGCTTTGGTCATCAGTTCTGGATCATTGACGAAGACTTGGATATTACCACCATCACTCAACAGTTTGCAGCAATGCCCGCCTTGTACATCGCCGATGGTCACCATCGTTCGGCCGCAGCGGCGTTGGTAGGAGCGGAGAAAGCCAAACAGAACCCTAATCATAAGGGAGATGAAGAATATAATTTCTTTATGGCAGTTTGTTTCCCTGCCAATCAGTTGACAATCATCGACTATAATCGTGTGGTGAAAGACTTGAACGGATTGACTCCGCAAACTTTTCTGGCTACGTTGAATAAGAATTTCACTGTGGAGGAAAAGGGTATAGAGATTTATAAACCTCAATCATTACATAATTTCGCCCTCTATCTGGAAGGCAAATGGTATAGCCTCACTGCTAAGCAGGGAATTTATAATGATAACGATCCTATTGGTGTGCTGGATGTAACCATTTCATCGAACTTAATTCTGGATGAGATCTTGGGAATTAAAGATCTTCGCTCCGATAAACGAATTGACTTTGTAGGAGGAATCCGCGGTTTGGGTGAACTGAGCAGACGGGTAGACAGTGGCGAGATGAAAATAGCCCTTGCACTTTATCCCGTTTCTATGAAACAATTAATGGATATAGCTGATAGTGGCAATATCATGCCTCCAAAAACAACTTGGTTTGAACCCAAACTCCGTTCCGGATTGGTGATTCATAAGCTGAGCTAAAATTATTTTTCACCACAGATTACACGAATCATTAGTCTACTTCAACGAAAAGAGTCGATGGAATCGGGTAATCTGTGGTGAATTTTTTTAGATTATTCATCCTAATGATAAGTGTAATCCGTGGTGACTGACGATATCTATAAGACTATAGCCGAAGTTTCAGAGGGAATTTATACCGAGAAACGAAGTAAATTCATTGCTATTGCCCTACCTGTGCGCACCGTTGAAGAGATAAAAACTTATCTTGATCAATACCAAAAGAAATATTATGATGCACGTCACGTATGCTATGCATACATGTTGGGAGCAGATCGGAAAGATTTTCGGGCAAATGATAACGGAGAGCCATCCGGCACAGCAGGCAAGCCCATTTTGGGGCAAATTAACTCCAATGAACTCACGGATATTCTAATCATTGTGGCTCGTTATTTTGGTGGAATAAAGTTAGGAACCAGTGGATTAATTGTGGCATACAAAGCAGCTGCCGCAGATGCAATTATGAATGCTTCTGTGATTGAAAAAACAGTGGATGAAGAAGTAACCATTTTTTTTGAATATCCGTTTATGAATGACATTATGCGGGTAGTGAAAGAGGAAGAACCAACGATTCTCAGTCAGTCATATGATACGGATTGTATAATGACTCTGCAAATTCGTCGGTCCTCCATGCCTAAGTTAATAACCCGACTGGAAAAGGTTGAAACGGCACGGATTATTAAAGACTAAGTGTAAAAATGATGATCCGGGGTTTGGCAAGGGAAAGTCTGGAATAGATTCTTTTTTATTGCTGTCCGGTAAAAATTAGTGGAACAAAAAATTAGGGCTGTTTTCCTCTCTTGGAATCCAGCCCTTTTTATTTCCTTTGCAGTCACTACACATTAAGGGAAATAATTATGGGCAAAAATACATATTTTACCGGACAG
>JAATGU010000040.1 GCA_015654535.1 Bacteroidales bacterium | reverse complement strand
TAGGCATTTGCTACGGTGCGCAATTTATGGCCTACACCAATGGCGGGAAAGTGGAACCAGCCGGCACACGGGAATATGGACGTGCTCATTTGGCTTCCTTTTGCAAAGACAATGCTCTTTTTAAAGGAGTAAAAGAAGACTCACAAGTATGGATGAGCCACGGTGACACCATCACCTCCATCCCGAATAATTTTAAAACCATCGCTTCCACAAATGAAGTAGCTATTGCCGCTTATCAACTGGAAGGCGAAAAAATATGGGGTGTACAGTTCCATCCGGAAGTGTATCACACCGAAGACGGAACGCAAATCCTTCACAATTTCGTGGTAGACATTTGCGGTTGCAAGCAAGACTGGAGTCCGGCATCGTTCATTGAGACCACCGTAGCCAGTTTGAAAGCACAACTGGGAAATGATAAAGTGGTATTGGGACTGTCCGGTGGCGTAGATTCATCCGTTGCCGCTGTGTTACTTCACAGAGCCATTGGTGAGAACCTGACTTGTATCTTTGTGGACCACGGAATGCTTCGCAAAAATGAGTTCGAGAATGTATTAACAGACTACGAACACTTGGGACTGAACGTGATTGGCATCAATGCCAAAGATAAATTCTTCAGCGCACTGGCTGGAGTGAAAGAGCCGGAACATAAACGTAAGATCATAGGTAAAGGCTTCATTGACGTATTCGATGAGGAAGCCCGCAAGCTGAAAGATGTGAAATGGTTGGCCCAAGGAACCATCTATCCCGACTGCATCGAGTCACTTTCCATCACCGGAACCGTGATCAAGAGTCACCACAACGTGGGCGGACTTCCCGAAAAGATGAACCTGAAACTTTGCGAGCCTCTCCGCCTGCTCTTTAAAGACGAAGTACGCCGGGTAGGTCGTAAGTTAGGAATGATGGAACACCTTATCACCCGTCACCCCTTCCCCGGTCCCGGACTAGCCGTCCGCATCCTGGGTGACATCACTCCCGAAAAAGTGCGTGTGCTACAAGAAGCAGATGACATCTTCATTAGCGGTCTGCGAGAATGGGGGCTTTACGACAAAGTATGGCAAGCCGGAGTGATCCTTCTCCCTGTTCAATCCGTGGGTGTGATGGGTGACGAAAGAACGTACGAAAACGCAGTAGCGCTCCGTGCCGTGACTTCCACCGATGCCATGACAGCGGACTGGGCCCACCTCCCTTACGAATTCCTTGGCAAAATGTCCAACGAAATCATCAACAAGGTAAAGGGTGTGAATCGTGTTACATATGATATTAGCTCTAAGCCTCCTGCCACTATAGAGTGGGAATAGATAACAAATATGTCCGGACGTTTCGCTTGAAATGTCTGGACTTCTTAATTAATATGTAGTTCCCTAAAATGGGGTAATGCTAACAAAAAATGAAATACAATTTAAATGATAAGCCCAAGGGAACAGACATGTTCTTATACGGGTTGCAATGGTTTACAGCCATGCTACCGTTCCTTATTATTTTATCGGGTGTAGTATCAAAACTGCATACGGAAGATATCATTTTGCAAACAATCTACTCTCAAAAACTATTAATCCTAACGGGGATAGCTCTTATAATACAAGTTTTGTTTGGCCATCGGTTACCTGTGCTTATAGGACCCGCTACCGTACTACTTATTGGCTTGATAGGAGCAAAAAACTTATCTATTAATGCTTCTTACACGGCAATAGCAATAGGGGGAGGTTTTACTGTGTTACTATCATTCGGTAAATTTTTTGGCTATATACAAAAAATATTCACCACTAGAGTTATTGTAGTGATACTTATTCTGGTAGCAGTTACTATTATACCTTTAATAATAAAATTATCAATAGAGGAAAACTATTCGGTATTTTTTAATATTATGTTTTCAACTATACTGGCTTTAATAATGATTCTTTGCAATATTTGGTTTAAGGGTATAGCCAAATCACTGGTTATCTTATCAGGTTTAATCGCAGGAAGTATCATTTATTTGAGCCTATTTGGTACTCCGGTTCATCCATCCGTTAATAATTTTAATTTAAGCATTTTAAAAGAAAATCTGATTATATCTCCTGAGTTTAATTTCTCTGCTATAATAGCTTTCTTTTTCTGTTTTTTGGCTATCACAGTCAATGAATTTGGATCTATTCAGGCAACAGGCAAGCTTATTGGAGCAGATTCAATTGCAGAACGTAGTAAAAAGGGATTGAGAGTAAGTGGATTCTTCAACATTTTATCCGGTTTTTTAGGCGTTATCGGTATGGTCGATTATTCTATAAGTCCCGGAATAATTTCCGCAACACAATCCGCCTCACGTTATCCCTTAATAGTTACAGGTATCCTTCTTATAATTTGCGCCTTTATCCCACAATCCTTATTCCTGTTTTCATACATACCGAATGTAGTAATGGGCAGTGTATTACTATACATTATGTGTACCCAGTTAGCTTCGGGCATACAACTGATGAGCTCAGAGAATGCAATATTTGATTTCAACAGTGCTCTAACAGTCAGCTTTCCCTTGATGATAGGTATTTTCATATCTTTTGCTCCCCAATCATTTATGATTTCTATGCCAAGTTTATTACAACCTATTTTGGGTAATGGCTTTATTATGGGTACCATTGCGGTTTTGTTACTCGAACATCTATTAAATAGCAAAAAGATCTAATTTAGCAAAAACAAATAATATATATGCCTTAACCCTAAGCTGTATTGACATTTAGCTTATATATAGCTGTTTTGGTATCCTTTTTTTATATATTTTAGAGTAGAACTATTTTTTTTTATATATTTGCAGCGAACATATGACTTACAGCTATGAATATTTCTCTACTACTTAAGAAAAATGTATATATTATCTGCATTCTATTATTGATTATGAGCAGCTGTCATTCTAAAAACGGCAATAAAATGGCAGAAGATGGTTCATATGTAGATACTTTATTATCCCACTATCGGGATACATTATTTCATAATCCCAATAAAGTTAAACAAAAGTTTCTCGAAACTCGGATAAAAGTAAGAGATAGCATTGATTACTATAAACTCACACTATTTGCAGGCTATGCATGTTTTCACAATAATCAGATGGATTCCGCATTGTTACTTAATGAAAAAGTTATTCAGTTTTGTAAACAGAATCCATCAAACCGTCCTCGTTTAGCTGAACTGAAAGCTTTTGCTTATAATCATAGAGGCGTTTTCTTACAAGAAATGAATAAACGTGATTCAGCTGTAATATATCTAAAGCTTGCTTATGATGCACTTTATCAGGCAAAGGACCGAACAGAATTACCAGATATCTGTATCAATCTGGCAGATAACTATATGCAACTGGGTAATTTCCCCTTAGCTACCTCTTATTATCGAAAAGCTTTGGCAGCGACTGATTCTTTAGATATGAAGACGGAGATCCACCCAGCTATTTACTGCGGACTGGCAAAAATTTATCTGGATCTAAACAACTTCGAATTATCCGACCATTATTTTAAATTAGCAGAAAAATATTATAAAGGAATGTCTCCTTACGAACAATTCCACTTTGCCAATACACGAGGAAACTATTACTACACAACAAAGGAATACCGAAAAGCACTTGGATGGTTTATTAAAGCCAACAAATCAATCAAAGCGTTTAAACAGCGTTCCTATGAAGCTATTACCGAAGCAAATATGGGAGAGATTTACCTCTTGCTTAATAAAACGGATTCAGCCCAATATTACTTAGACAAAGCCAATACTTTCTTTTGTACTGCTAATGCCGATGGCGCCATTTCTTTTTACATTAACGGGCTTTATGCAGCGCTGGCTCTACAAAAAAACGAGTTGGAGAATGCAAATAAATTACTATCTAAACATTATGATCTTTCTCAAATCAATCCTAGCTATATCTATCTTTACAATAAACGATTAGAATCTTATTATGAGAAAAAAGGAAATTTTCAACAGGCCTATTTTTATAGGAAAAAAGTAGATATTTATGATGACTCTCTTCGTAATATCAAAACATTGAATAACATCGCAGAAATAGACTCACGCTATAGTCAAGACACGACTCTTCTTAAGCGAGATATTATTATTTCTAAAAGTAAAGCGGAAGTACAAAAATTACGTATTACCAGTCTGTTTTCCATCTCATTATTTCTTGCCGGTGTGATAATTGTAATCATTCTCATTTATAGCGCACGACGGAAAAGAGAACTCAGATACGCACAGCAAATGGCGACAATGACCAAATTACGTATGGAAAATGTTCGTAACCGAATCTCTCCGCATTACCTGTTCAATGTCCTAAATGCGGTAATACCTTCTTTCAAACAATATGATGATCTAGCTCATCCACTAAAATTACTTATTCAGTCTCTACGTAATAATTTGATTGCTTCTGAAAAGATCGCAATTCCATTGGAAGATGAAATTGATTTAGTAAAAAACTATATTGAGCTGCGTAAAAGTACCGGCTCCATTCATACAGAAACATATTGGCATATTTCTCCGGGAACTCTATTGAGTACACTTATACCTTCAATGATTATACAGATTCCAGTTGAAAATTCCATTAAATATGCTTTTGAAGAGGAGCAGACAGATGCACACATTAATATTGATATTTCAACCGACAATTTTTTTCTATATATTATTATAGAGGATAACGGAACAGGATATAATCCAGGTGATCATGTTAATAATGAGAGAAGCACAGGAACAGGACTAAAGGTTATATTCCGAACCGTGGAATTACTAAATCTCAGGAATCAAGAAAAAATGGCATTCAGCATACAAAATCTGAAACAGCTTTCGCAAGATATGCATGGAACTAGGGTTACTATCATTGTTCCGTTAAAATATAACTACAATTTATGAGAATCCCAATAACCACAATTATAGTAGACGACGAGAGTAACTCAATTATAAATCTCTGTACAGATCTGGCACTTTATCCAGAAATAAAAATAATAGAGACAACTACATCAGTAGAAAAAGCAAAAAAAATTATTGTAAAACATCAGCCTGACTTACTTTTTTTAGATATTGAAATGCCTAAAACAAATGGAATTGAATTATTGCATGAGATCCGTTCCTCTGTTCATTCAGAAATGTATGTAGTTTTTTATAGTGCTTTTGACAAATATATGATAGATGCTTTACGTTTATCGGCTTTTGATTATCTGCTGAAACCATATCAACCGGAAGAACTTTCTTACATCATTGAACGAATAAAATCGCAGATTGGTAATGGAAAAGTAAACTTTGAGCAATCTATGCGCCGCCTATTGGCAGATGATCATAAATTTGCTCTCCAAAGTATTACCGGCCTGTTACTTTTACGCAGAAATGAAGTCCTTTATTATCAATATATGGATGATCTCCGAAGCTGGCAAATAACCTTAACCAATTTTTCAACTCATAAACTTAGGACAGGCATTAACGCTAAAGATTTACTCTCATTCAGCTCTTCGTTCATGCAAATCAGCCAAGATTGCATACTTAACACCGATTATCTTTCATCCATAGAAAACAAAACACTAAAGTGTATTCTTTATCCGCCTTTTAATGACTTTAATATTTGCATATCAAGAAGGTTTTATTCAAAAATAAAACAACAATTAGAAATACTATAAAAAAGGAATAAAAAACACTCCGGTAGGTTGTTTCACAGAACAATCTAAATAAACAACTTCCGTCAATTATGATTTATAAAAAAACTGGACTATTATTTCAATTTACTTGTTAAGTAAGTAAAAAAATGTTTCAAACTTGCTACATTATTTATAAAAAGTAAGTCTTTATGATAATAATATACTCTTCTTGCATATTATTAATTTAAAACCTACATATTTCTACTTAATAATGCACTATCTTTGCGGCAGTATTAAGTAATACATATAAATTGAAAACATTAACAATTGGAAATCTGAAGGCTCATATTCCCATTATTCAAGGTGGAATGGGAGTAGGAATTTCTTTATCGGGCTTAGCCTCTGCCGTAGCAAACGAAGGAGGAATAGGTGTTATTTCCAGCGCTGGCTTAGGACTCCTATATAATAAATTATCTAGTAACTTTGCGGAAGCTAGCATCTTAGGACTTATTGAAGAGCTAAAAAAGGCTCGTGCAAAAGCAAAAGGAATTATCGGGGTAAACGTAATGGTGGCTATGACTAACTTTGCTGATATGGTAAAAACAGCCATCGCAGAAAAAGCAGACATCATTTTTAGTGGAGCTGGTCTTCCTCTTAATTTACCCGGTTTCTTGCAAAAGGATAGCACAACGAAACTTGTTCCTATCGTGTCTTCTGCACGCGCCATAAAAATCATCTGTGACAAATGGATGAGCCAATATAATTATCTTCCGGATGCGGTTGTAGTTGAAGGTCCAAAAGCCGGAGGCCATCTTGGATTCAAAGAAAATCAGATTACAGACAAAAACTTCTCCTTGGAAGAAATTCTGCCTCAGGTAGTATACGAAGTGTCGCTGTTTGAAGCCAAGTATAATAAAAAGATTCCAGTGATTGCAGCGGGAGGAATCTACACGGGAGAAGATATTTATCGAATGATGCAGCTCGGCGCATCGGGCGTACAATTGGGAACCCGATTCGTTACTACCGATGAATGCGATGCCTCTGATGCTTTTAAAGAACAATATTTAAATGCTAAGGAAGGAGATATCGAAATCATTAGAAGTCCGGTTGGTATGCCTGGCCGCGCTATTGGAAGTCATTTCATTCAGCAGGTTAAAGAAGGTATAAAGCAGCCCAAGAGCTGTCCTTTCCATTGCATTAAGACATGTGATATCACTAAAAGTCCTTACTGTATTATGTTGGCTCTTTTCAATGCTTTTAAGGGCAATTTTAATAATGGCTACGCTTTTGCTAGATCAAATGCTTATAAAGCAAATAAGATTATGAGTGTAAAAAAGACAATCTCTGATTTGATGAAAGAATGGAAAGAAAAAGAATTCTTTTAAAAAAAAATAATGTTTCTTTTTTTATAGAAATAACAAAGCAAGGATTTTCCAATAAAGAAAATCCTCGCTTCTAATACTAAAGCACTACTTTACAAACACTTATTTCCTCTTTTTTATCAGCTAACACACCTATCTTAGGAATAATACTTGTAAAATGAGCTGAAGACATATGTTTATTTAAAACTTCAGCACTCTCCCACTCTTCAACCATTATCAAGGTTTGTTTATTTTTCACATCCTGAAGGAGATTATAATTCACACATCCTTCTTCATTTCTCGTCTTTTCTACCAATTCGTTCGCTAATTTCAGAAATTCTTCAATTTTATCTGCTTTAACAAAGAACTTTGCAATCACTTTTACCATTTTATTTATCTCCTATTAAAAGTTTATATTCAAACAAATACGATTCCTTTAAAATAATGTGGCTTCAAAGATACAAATAGAATATTTATCTCATCTATTATTACTGTAGTATTCTTTTTAACAGAGAGAGCTAAATTGTTAAACTATACAAAATATAGAGATCTAAGCATCATCTAATCATATTATTCGTATATTTGCGAACAATATATGAAAAAAGAAAAAGATTACACAGAAAAACAGGAACTGTTAGCCCGGTATGCAAAAGCAATGGCCCACCCCGCCCGAATAGCTATCATGGATTTTCTAGCATCACAGGAAAGTTGCTTTTTCGGTGATATTCACGAAGTGTTGCCTATTGCCAAAGCTACGGTGTCGCAACATCTTAAAGAACTGAAAGATTCGGGATTGATTCAAGGGGAAATTGAAGCTCCCAAAGTACGCTATTGCATCAACAAAGAGAATTGGGCCAAAGCCAAGCTACTCTTTGTAGAGTTCTATAACAAAGAGAATGTAAAAAAAGTCTGCTGCGACAACTAATTTTTTTTTGCATTTATTATTCGTAGTTCCACGAATTACGATTAACTATATAATAAAGATGGATAGTTACATATTTTAAATTCAAATAATAAATAAAAATGAAAAAGATAGAAATATTTGATCCTGCAATGTGTTGCCCTACAGGATTGTGTGGCCCTAATATTAATCCTGATTTAATGAGATTTGCAACAGCAGTTGAAACACTAAAACGTAAGGGTATAGAAATAGAACGCTATAACTTACGAGATGTTCCTCAATCATACGTGGACAATGTCGTTGTAAATAAGTTCTTGCAAGAGAATGGTGCTGAATCACTTCCTTTAACATTAGTAGATGGAAAGATTGAAGTTTCTAAAATCTATCCCACCAATAAACAACTAAGTGAATGGACTGGAGTGAATTTAGATTTTATGCCTTTATAATGAAAAATTAATTGAGATGAATAAAATGGAAAAATTCAATTTATCTGATATAGGATTAACTAAATACCTCTTTTTTACAGGTAAAGGAGGTGTTGGTAAAACATCCATTGCATGTGCTACCGCAGTGGGTTTGGCAGACACTGGTAAAAACATTCTTCTTATTAGTACAGATCCTGCTTCTAATCTGCAAGACGTATTTAATCAAACATTAAATAGTAAAGGAGTCACTATTCAGGAAGTGTCTGGGCTGACTGTTGCAAACTTAGATCCAGTACAAGCAGCAGCTGAATATAAAGAAAGTGTTATTTCGCCATTCAGAGGGAAATTACCTGAAAGCGTTATAGAAAATATGGAAGAACAGTTATCTGGTTCTTGCACCGTTGAAATTTCCGCATTCAATGAATTTGCTGATTTTATAACTGGCAAAAAAGAGCGTGAGGAATATGATTATATCATATTTGATACTGCTCCAACGGGGCATACTTTAAGAATGTTGCAACTGCCTTCTGCTTGGAGTTCATTTATAAGTGAAAGTACACATGGAGCTTCCTGTTTAGGACAGCTATCAGGATTGGAGCAGCGTAAAGAGGTATACAAACAAGCTGTTCAAACCTTGTCTGATCCACAAAAAACGAATCTTATTTTAGTCAGTCGACCAGAAAGTTCCCCATTGAAAGAAGCTGCACGTTCTTCTCATGAATTGCAATTATTAGGGATTAAAAACCAAACACTAATAATTAACGCAATGCTAGAACATGTTGATGATTCGGACACTGTTACCAAACGATTACATGAAAGACAGCAAAAAGCATTATCAGAGATGCCGGAAGAATTATCAGCATATCCAATCTACAGCATTCCAATGCGTTCCTATAATCTTTCCAATATCACAAATATACGTAAAATGCTCAATGAGGACATATTAACAAATATAGGAGATAGTTATCAACCTCTTAATAATGTTAAAACAGAAAAAGAACTGATAGACGATCTATATCAATCCGGCAAGCGCGTAATCTTCACTATGGGTAAGGGTGGAGTAGGTAAAACAACTGTGGCGACACAAATTGCTTTGGGTTTGGCTAAAAGAGGAGCAAAAGTACATCTTACCACAACTGATCCAGCAAATCATTTGAATTATGACCTGGTCATTAAAACAGGTATTACAGTCAGCAGAATTGATGAAGTTAAGGAATTGGAAAAATATAAAAACGAAGTACGCTCCAAAGCTGCACCAACAATGAGTGCAGAGGATATGGAGTATATAGAAGAAGACTTGCGTTCTCCATGTACTCAGGAAATAGCTGTATTTAGAGCATTCGCACAAATTGTTGAAAAAGCTAATAATGAAGTAGTTGTTATTGATACTGCCCCTACCGGACATACTTTACTACTACTTGATGCTACGGAAAGTTATCATAAAGAGGTGGAACGCACACATGGCGACGATATGCCCGATGCCGTGCGTAATCTGTTGCCGAGACTTCGTAATCCAGAAGAAACAGAGGTTGTGATTGTTACATTGCCTGAACCAACACCCGTTTTTGAAGCTGAGCGCCTGCAACAAGATTTGAAGCGTGCTGGAATTCAAAATAAATGGTGGATAGTTAATGCTTGTCTTTCATTGGTTGATACTAAAAACCCATTTCTTCAGTCAAAGGCAAAAAGTGAGTTGAAATGGATAGATAAGGTTAATGAGTTGGCCAGTAATAATATGGCACTCATAAAGTGGACTAATTTGTAAATATATTCATGGATAAAGTTAATAATTTAGAAAAATGAAAGTATTAATCTTATGCACAGGCAATAGTTGCCGTAGCCAAATGGCGCATGGATTTTTGCAATCTTTTGATAAAACATTGGAGGTTTATTCCGCAGGAACAGAAATAGCCAAACAAATCAATCCGTTGGCTATAAAAGCAATGCAGGAAATTGGAATTGATATAAGTAGTCATAAGCCAACCAGTGTTGTAGAATACTTGGATAAAGAATGGGACTATGTGATCACTGTTTGTGGTGGAGCAAAAGAAAGTTGTCCTGTTTTCTCAGGGAAAGTAAAAAAGAGATTGCACATCGGTTTCGATGATCCTTCACACGCAAAAGGCACACCCGAATTTATATGGAGTGAATTTGAGCGTGTTCGGGATGAAATAAAAAAAGCCTTTTTTGACTTCTATAAGAATGAAATTCAAGCATCACAATCTTCAATAGACTGTGGATGTGATAGTGGATGTTGTTAAATAAGAGATAAAACAAATGAAAAAATTAGCTTTTTTAGATCGATTTCTGACATTGTGGATCTTTTCCGCAATGATTATAGGAGTCGCTATCGGTTATTTCCATCCGGCCATTGTGGAATTTTGGAACCAATTTGAAGTAGGTACTACCAATGTACCTTTAGCTATTGGTTTGATTTTAATGATGTATCCTCCGCTGGCTAAAGTGAAATATGAAGAATTAGGGAAAGTCTTTACAGATAAAAAGATACTCACCATTTCGTTGGTTCTAAACTGGATTGCAGGACCTATATTAATGTTTTTATTAGGAATCATTTTTCTACATAGTTATCCCGAATATATGTACGGATTGATTATGATAGGGCTTGCCCGTTGCATCGCAATGGTACTTGTCTGGAATGACTTAGCAAAAGGAAGCGCGGAATATGCCGCCGGACTGGTAGCCTTGAATAGTATCTTTCAAGTACTTTTCTTTTCCGTCTATGCCTATCTATTTTTAGCCGTATTGCCAGGCTATTTCGGATTACCAGTCACTAATGCGGTGGCAAACATCACAATCGGAGAGATTGCTCACAGTGTGTTTATCTATCTGGGCATTCCCTTTATAGCCGGATTTTTATCCAGATATATACTGATCCGTTTAAAAAGTAAAGAATGGTATTACACTAAATTTATTCCCAAAATAAGTCCGGTGACTCTGATTGCACTGCTATTTACCATCATTGTGATGTTCTCTTATAAAGGAGAATATATCATAAAACTGCCCTTCGATGTATTGTTCATTGCAGTGCCGTTGGTATTCTATTTTGTGATTATGTTCTTTTTCTCATTCTGGTTTACTAAAAGATGTGGTGGAGACTATGAGAAAACAACCTCCGTGGCTTTCACCGCTTCGGGAAACAATTTTGAACTGGCTATTGCGGTTGCCATCGCAGTATTTGGTATAAAATCGGGAGTTGCGTTTGCCGCGGTTATCGGACCGCTGGTTGAAGTGCCAGTGCTCATTATATTAGTGAAATATGCATTGAAGCAGCAAAAGAAATTCAAGTAAGACAGGAGCGTATTGCTTCTTATCAAAAGCATAGCCGTAAGCAATGGAGTATATTTCTTGAATAAATTAAAACCTTCCTTGAATTTCTATTTATTCAAGGAATATTTCCATCTTATGCGGTTACTTTTTATCCGAACCCATTTTATCCCAATCCTGTCTAGTGAGAATAGTCAATTTCTCATTCTTAATATCAAGAATTGAAACATACTCTTTGCTGATGACCGTATGCTCAGTCCACTCTACAAAATCTTTATAAAGCAATAATGTACAAATATCCGTAGGCGTGATGCAGTCTGTAACTACATGAGAATGCATGGTGCTTACCAATGGCTTATCAGTCTTTTCTGCCTTACACGGCAAATGTATCAGCGAATTGTGGAGTTTCGCTTTTGCAGTCAATTCATTTTTATTATTATAAGTGAGCAGGTAGTCATTTCCAATCAGCACTACCCCATCTACCTGAGGCCCGGTAAGCACATAAACTTTTCTTTCTGTTGGAGTAATAACGGGGTCCAGATTAAAGGAAGCATTTTTATAATAGGTAAAAAAACGATCCGGATTAGTTTTAATCTGATTAAGCGCATCCTCTCTTAATGCAATCAGATCCTTTTCCTGATCTGTAGGCTGAAAATGATTTATATCCACAGAAACGGGATCTTGATAAGAGGTACTTGCAAATTCATACCGGGCAAGTATCTTTCCTGAACCACTCAGATTATAAAAGATCGTATTAACATTTCCATCTTCTGTCTGATACGATAAATAACCGTTTAAGCTATCTTTTAGTTGAGGATAATCTGCAAGGAAAATATCGGTTGCATACCAAGATGCTTTTTCTAAATGATAAAGATGTTTGCCTTCATCAAGCAATGATTGTGAATCGGGCTTTTGAGCAAATAAAAGAGTATTTGCAAGAAATAATATTAGCAACAGGATTCTTTTCTGCATAGTAATTCATATTTTTAACTTAAACGCAGCAGCAAAATGTTTTTTGTATGTTCATCTATTCGGAATCGATTGTCGATACGCTCTCCTACCAGCCATACTATCTGTTCACCGGAACACATTACGTACTTGTTCGCTTTCTCAAAAATAGAATATTTAGCATCGATAAGATAATCACTCACTTTCTTTTTTCCTTTCATTCCAAAGGGGACAAATCGATCTCCGGCCTGCCATTTACGCAGAGTGAGCGGATAAGCTATTTTATCGGCATCAAAGCAGGCGGTCATTTTATCTCTGGGGATAATAAAATCTGCGGTATAAGGAATACGCTCTTGAGTGATCACCGGCTCTTCACTTACCGTTTCCAATGATTCGGAAGTCAGTTCTTTAGTCAGCAAATAAGTACGATCTCTCACAATCATCCACGAATTTGAAAAGAATTTGCGACCGGATTGTCTTTCCAGACTACGATACACATCATCTATCTGAGAAGGGTTAAATCCAAGCGGATAAAGAATCTCGAAAAGCAATGCCCGTGGAGAAGGTTCGGCCTGAAGTTTTTCAATAGAAATGCCGTCTTCACTAATTACCCTCTTCTTCCCTTCCTCAATCACTTTGTTATAGATTGCAGAAGCATCGGAAAGATGAGCAGCAGTTAAGCAAATACTCGACTTCACAGATGGATTGATCGCTGCCATCATTGGGATGAGATTCAAACGGATCTTGTTTCGCGTATACTCATCCTGTAAGTTGGTACTGTCTGTCACATAATCTTGTTTTAATTCTTTGAGATACAAAAGAATATCTTCCCGACAAACACTCAACAACGGACGGACTATCCTATTATTTTTTGGACGAATGCCATTTAGCCCATTAATGCCGGTTCCCCGAATCAGATTGAGTAAGAAGGTTTCCACGCTATCATCCCGATGGTGTGCCACAGCTATTACGTCAGCTTTCAGCTCTTTCCGTAACTCTTCAAACCAATGATAGCGGAGTTCTCTGGCAGCCATCTCTATGGATACGTGATGTTGTGCCGCATACTCTTTAGTATCAAAACGAATCACATGGGATTGGACACCAAACTGTTCGCAAAGATTGCGGACAAACTGTTCATCCCGTTCGGACTCTTCGCCTCGTAACTGAAAATTACAATGAGCTACTTCACAGGAATAGCCCTGATAGACGAGTACACGAAACAAGGCAACCGAATCGGCACCTCCACTCAAAGCAATCAGGATTTTATCTTTAAGTCCGAAAAGCTTTTCTTTTTCAATATATCTGGCAATATCAAGATGAAACATAATACAAAGATAATCGTTTTCAAGAATAAAAGGGCTCCGATTCTTTATTTAAAAACAATCTAAATAATTTGCTCACCCGAGGATTATGATTTATCTTTGCTGAAAATAATAGAAAGTATGCGTTTATCCGAACTAAATACAGGCGAAAGAGGCGTGGTGGTAAAGGTTTTAGGCCACGGTGGATTCCGCAAACGAATTGTGGAAATGGGGTTCATCAAGGGGAAAGTTGTAGAGGTGCTGCTAAATGCCCCCTTAAAAGATCCGATCAAATATAGAATTCTGGGATATGAAATTTCCCTTCGTAGAACAGAAGCCGCTATGATTGAGATCATCAGTGAACAGGAGGCTGTAAAAGATAGAGTTGCCCAACCCAACTTTCATGGATCTATTAATGAGGAGATTCCTTTAACGGAAAAAGAACTAAAAGAGCTTGCTTTAGGAAAACGCAGAACAATCAATGTGGCACTGGTTGGAAACCCGAATTGTGGAAAGACTTCTCTATTTAATCTGGCATCCGGCTCACATGAGCATGTAGGCAACTATAGCGGTGTAACAGTTGATGCCAAGGAGGGCTTCTTTGATTTTCAGGGGTATCGGTTTAAAATGGTAGATCTTCCCGGTACTTATTCTCTTTCGGCGTATACTCCCGAAGAGATTTATGTGCGTCGACATATTATAGAAGAAACACCGGACGTTGTAATCAACGTAGTAGATGCCTCCAATCTGGAGCGGAATCTCTACCTTACTACGCAATTGATTGACATGAATGTACGAATGGTAATTGCCCTGAACATGTATGATGATCTGGAAGCAAGCGGCAATAAATTGGATTACCGGTTACTAAGCAAACTCTTTGGTGTACCGATGGTCCCCACTGTCTGCAAAAAGAATCTGGGAATTGATCATTTGCTTCATTTGGTAATCAATATATACGAAGGTGCTGATTTTTTCGACAAACACGGCGATATCAACAAAGAGGTGCTGCAAGAGTTACAAGACTGGCACCGATCTAATGTTAATGAGAACGAACATGAGGAACATATGGAAGAATATGTGCATCAGGAAAAAGCTCGTCAGAAGATTTATCGCCACATTCATATTAACCACGGGCCTGATTTAGAGAAAGGAATAGATACAATCAAATTGGAAATTGCAAAAAACGAAGAGATCAGACATATCTACTCTACTCGTTTCCTTGCAATCAAATTATTGGAAAATGATAAAGAATTTGAGAAGTTTGTCCGCACTCTGCCCAATGGTGAAACAATTATGGCTATCAGAGACAAAGCGGCCAGACGGATTCTGGTCTCAATGAACGAGGACAGTGAATCCGCAATCACCGATGCTAAATATGGCTTTATTGCGGGAGCATTAAAAGAGACTTTTACCGACAATCACATGGAACAACAGCAAATGACCAAAATGCTGGATTCCATCGTTACTCATAAACTTTGGGGATATCCTATCTTTTTTCTCCTTATGTGGGTCATGTTTCAGGGAACATTCACTTTAGGAAAATATCCTATGGCAGGCATAGAATGGTTTGTAGAGATACTTGGAAACTTTTTCAAGAGCATCCTGAGTGAAGGTCCATTGAAAGATATGATTATCGATGGAATTATTGGAGGAGTAGGTGGCGTTATCGTTTTCCTGCCAAACATTCTGTTACTTTACTTATTCATTTCTTTGATGGAAGATTCAGGATATATGGCCCGTGCCGCTTTTATAATGGACAAGATTATGCATAAGATGGGGCTTCACGGAAAGTCTTTCATCCCGTTAATCATGGGCTTTGGCTGTAACGTTCCGGCTATTATGTCCACCCGAACCATTGAAAACAGGAAAAGTCGCCTCGTCACCATGTTAGTCAATCCACTAATGAGTTGCAGTGCCCGTTTGCCTATTTATCTACTATTGGTCGGAGCTTTTTTCCCAAACCACTCTAGTCTGATCCTATTATCACTCTATATCACAGGAATACTTTTGGCCGTAATACTAGCGCGATTATTCAGCAAAGTGCTAATCAAAGGAGAAGATACCCCTTTTGTAATGGAACTCCCTCCCTACCGAATGCCTACGATGAAAGCCATCTTAAGACACACTTGGGAAAAGGGTGAACAATATCTAAAAAAGATGGGAGGAATCATCATGATTGCATCAATCATCATCTGGTTCTTAGGTTATTACCCCAATCATAATGGATTTAAAACCGTGGCAGAACAACAAGAGAATTCTTATATCGGACAGATTGGCAAAGCGATTGAACCAATTATCAAACCTTTAGGATACGACTGGAAATTAGGTATTGGATTAATTTCGGGAGTCGGTGCAAAAGAATTAGTAGTCAGCACACTTGGCGTACTCTACACTAATGATGCCGATAGCAGCAAAGTAAGCCTGGCACAACGAATTCCCATAACTCCGCTGGTTGCTTACAGTTATATGCTTTTTGTTTTAATCTATTTCCCTTGCATTGCCACAATTGCCGCCATCAAACAAGAGTCCGGCAGTTGGAAATGGGCTGCCTTTGCAGCCTTATACACCACCTTATTAGCTTGGGTTGTAGCATTTAGTTTTTATCAAATAGGAAGTTTATTATCATGAGTCTGCAAGAAATAATTGTTCTAGTCATTGTTTTGTTCTGCGTATTCTACGTAGGCAAACATATTGCATTTTATTTCAAAAATGCAAATAGCAATAAAAATCCATGTGACAGTTGCTCATCTGGTTGTGAATTAAGGAATATGATGAATAAAAAGAAAGAAGAATGTAAAAAACCAACTACAAAGAAAGGCTAATATTTGATTGCTTAGCTAAAAAGAAGTCCCATCTATCATTTTATTAAGCAATTAATTAGTTATTAAGCAATTAAAAATTTGGATCTATCATTTATCCATCATTCATCTCCCATTTTTCAGGGGAGTCTGTCATTATTTTAACTTTCTATAACTCATTTATTTAGCTTTTATAATTAAAAACAGAGTATTTTAATCTACTATTTTTACCTAAAATTTACTCATTTATTACTTGTTTTACTCCCATAAATTTAGTATCTTTGCCAGTAATAATAGCTAATCCCACGTCTGTGGGCCCATGGTTTTCCAGTTGTGGGACCATGGGCCCAGAGTTGAGGGCCCACGGTCCCACAACCGAGAGATGACTTAGCTATTCAGGAACAAGCTATTAGCCTTTACTACTAATCTAGTTATCAGACCAACGCTTCCCGTTTTTAATTTAGTAAACACTTAAAAACTACTATTTATGGCAGCTATGTATGATTTGAGAGAGAACCCGAATCCCAAAGGAGACGGAGAAAAACAACCCCTTCACCCGCGCATTGTATCGAGTGGCACTATCCACACACGTGAACTCTTGGAGGACATTTCACACGGGGCATCTTTCACCGTTGGCGATCTCGAAGGAATGCTGAGCTCACTCACTGAAAAAATTTCCTCCTATCTGGTCAATGGATATAGTGTAGAACTTGGGAACATCGGCTATTTCTCAGCCAAACTAAAATCCCGTTCAGTGACAGACAAAAAAGAGATCCGCGCTTCCTCCATTGAGTTCGACAATGTGAACTTCCGCGCCTCAGCATGGTTTCGCAAACATACTCAGGGAACAGTGGAACGTGCCAGTTACGGATTCCATACCTCGGCACAAACAGGAGAAACGGAACGGAAAAAACAATTAGAGGATTACCTTGATAAGAATCCCTTCATTACCCGTTCGGACTATACAAAGCTCACCGGTATACTGAAGAACAAAGCATTAAAGGACTTAAAAGAGTTTGTGAGTCAGGGAGTTCTAACCTCAAATGGTCGTGGCAATCAACTAATCTTTATGCTTGCCAAGGAGAAATGAATGACCATTCAGGAGTGATAGATGAGGGATGATAATGAGAGATAAATGGTAAAAAATCACGATCTATCACTCATTAGTCCATTGATAAACAACTGTTTGGATTAAAATAGTGAGAAGTGAGAGATTGGGTGTGTGTTTTTTCGTCTGGTTGCCTCTCTTGATCTTGGAGAAAAAAGTTGCTATGAATAAACAAAATTATAAAGCTCATGCTTGGATTTTAAGAAATATATGCTACCTTTGCATCCGCAAAACGATACAAGGTCTCTTGGCCGAGTGGCTAGGCACCGGTCTGCAAAACCGCATACGGCGGTTCGAATCCGCCAGAGACCTCTAACTGGGTAAAAGCTCCAATCTTAACTGATTGGAGCTTTTGTTATTTTATTAGTTATCAGGTAATTATGAGTACCCCTCAATTTAGAAAGACACTAAATTTTAGCTTTATAGGCAGTAAAAACACAAAAACGGCTGCCATTTCCCGCTTCGCTAAAAGTTATCATTAGTCACGCCGAAGCGACTGCAATAATTAGGAAAGGCCACCTATTCTATTTCGTATTACCATACTCCTGATGTCAAACAGAGAGCTTTATGATATTCACTACTGTATCTCATATATTTCAAAGTATGAATCTTTATCTATCTCTAAATATGCCTGTTCGGAAGATTTATTCCCAGTTAAGCTGACAAACAAATTAAAATAGAGTTCATCAAAAGAAAGATCCCATTTATCATATTCAATATCAAACGTACCAGCTCTTCTTGAAGAATTAAAACCATCCATCTGGTAGAAGTTCATAAACATGGCATTTCCCTTGCAAAAGAATACATCTTTAGATTCTTCCACGGGATAAGGATGAAAGGATTTGGAAAGAATCGGATAGATGTAGTCTATTCGCCAAGCATCATTGGCCAAATGGAAATCACCTTTAAGTCTAAATTTAACTCTATATTTTTTAGAATTATCAGAATTCTTAAATATTGGAGCAATAGATTGACTCTTAAAACCATCACTATTATATGCCACACTCATAGCAAAAGAGGACTTGCCAGTATCGAAGAAATTAGTGGGATTCACAGTAGACAGTATATTCTTAATATCATACTTGAATGTTAGCTTCCCTACAGTATTATCATCAGGATAATCCGCAATTGTATCAACAACTTGGTTCTCAATATTATGGCTTTCGGCCACTAATACGGCGTTACCTGTTAAAGAATCAGTACCTGTAGCTACATCAATATCTCCAACTGGATAATAAGAAGCATCATCTTGATTACTACAGCTACAAAAAACAAGTATAGCAACAACAAACAATATCAATTTTTTCATATATACCTTTTTTTATTAAAATTCCATCGTTTTACTAGACACTAATAATATTCTATCAAACAATTACAAGACTCAGTGCTCATCCAATTTAGGTAAACACAAACATATTAGAATCCCATACCTAACTGAAACAAAAAACGCTGCCCATCGTTGGAAGCAAAATAGGATAATTTACCTGTATACTGCCGAAATAATGTCAGCCAAAAACCTCCTCCATATGAAGAGTGCCAACTATTTGAACCTTCACCCTGATACCACACACGGCCGTGATCGACACCTGCAAATAAGCCGTAATTTACTGGCGTAAAACTATTATTCAACTTACCCATATCCCATTTGAATTCAGAAAACTGATATAATGATTGTTTCCCAATGAAACGATTATTGCGGAAGCCTCTCAACTCGGTTGTAGCAGATTGAAAAAAGTCGTATTTATCCGAAAATAGGGCTTTGGCATTTATTCCTGTGGCGAAAGACAAATGCTCGATCAAACGAACATTTAGACTTAAATTCGTTTTCACGTACGGAACGTTGCGGTTCATGTTTCCCAAATTTAATAGCCATCCTGTTGATAGATCCACCTTGTATTTTGAAATTATATGAGGTGTTTTCTTATCTAACACATACCGGGCACTCAGGTCAAGAAAAAACTTTTTATCGAAAATTTCATTATCATCACCATATACTTGATTTATAAAAAGGTCTCTATCTTTTGGATTATCAACCTTATCAATCTCCAACGAACCAGCTATATTAAATTCTTGGTCCTTATCTATTTGATAATAAAACGCTGGTGTAACAGCATACTTATTAATATGCACACGATTGAATTTATTTTTTTCATCTTTGTATCCTGCCGTTGAATTTCCGAAACCAAAAAAGTTTGAAAAATAAGCAGGACTACCTATAAAGGCCGATACATGAAAACTTTTTTTCCCGTCGTAATCCGGAAAAATTCCTTGATAGGTAAAACCATTGATATAATCAAAACTAAGCTGATGCCATTGAGTATAAGGTTGTCTTTTAAAGCCATTGATAGTATAGGTGACAGATGTTCCGATATTAATTCCCAAATCCGAGTCATAGAGTCCGACCGGAGTAACCGACACTTTTTTATGACTCATCTTTTTATAATCATACTTTAATGCATCTTCTTCATTACTGGGATATACAATCTTTACAGACGATGAATCAGCCAATCTTTCTTTCTGAGATTTGGATTCATAGACTTTTATTTTTCCATCCTGAGCAAAGTCATACTTATTTTTCCCTTTCCCTCCGATCGCCAATATCTTTATCTTATTGGTAGAACGATTCCCTTCAAATATATCGTTTCCTTCCAAACCATAGAGCCATATTTCTTTCGTATATTTAGAAGAGTATCGCCGATCCAGATAGGGTTGCTTAGATTTCACATTATAAATCTGAATACGCAAATCTCCCTTTTCGTCTTCATTAAGCACAAACCGATCATCTTCATCCGTTCCTGTAATCACAGGTCTTTTTTGTAAAGCAAGGTAATATCGGTGCGCAATATCTTCTACTTTATTACGCCGGCTTATTAGTTTTCTCTTTATTTCCTGCATTTCCTTGTCCTGAACCTCCTTAGGCAATGCCAAAAAAGCGCTATTTATAAGCTGATCGGTTAAGTGTGTCCGCAAATACTTTGCTTGCTCCAACCATAAACTTTCTCCACTTTTCTGAGTCAGCGCAATATCAAGCGCAAAGCCAAGGGTATTGAATTTTTTCACATTGCCTAACCGATCATCATAATTCGGAATAAACCCTAAACTTAACATATTTAATAATGGCTTGAAGAAAAGTCCTTCTATTTTGGGATAAGCATGATTACGGTCGAGTACCATCGGCTTAAAAATAACAGAATCATTTTTCAAAGAAGTAATCCAACCCCATGATTCGGGAATTTTATTCCAGTCGCCAATCAACATGTCAAACAATCGTGTCCGGATATAAAGTTGCTGATCCACATTATAAGTATTTCCTCTGTGCAATTGTTCAAGAAGCTTTCCTACATCAGCAAACGCCTTCTCCTTTTCCGTAAACGGCAAACGCATAATTGTGACTAATTTGTCCTGAATATTGCTGCCATCTGCAATGGTATCAGTAGCTTCGCCTTTTGAAATGTAGGCAATATCAGATTGGGTGGAAACTAAACCTATCTTTTTTGCCATTCTATTTGAAGCGATGAATCCATAAGGATGAACAAGAGTAAATGCTTGCGTGATGAAATCACCAATATAAGTGCCCTCCAAATCATCGAGATCATAAGTACTCCGAAAGAAGTTCGAATTAAGGAAACTAGTGGATCCACCAAGCGGCCGAAGTACATACAAACTTTCTTTTTTATCTTTCAGAACTAATATATGCAATCTTGGAAGTTGGCTGACAACTGATAATCCGCCAAATAAAGAGTTTAGGGTTATTACCTTCGCACTTACAGGTTTATAATATAACGGTTCATAATGCGTTCCCCATAACCAAAGATGAAACGGAGCGTGTGTGTGTTTTTCTTGTTCATATATTGGCTTCTTTACAAAGTCACCTAAACGGATAGGGATAGAATCTTCTTCATTTTGCGCATTCAATGCCATCACATGGAAGATGAATATAATTACTAAGGTAAAAATCCTAATACTCATAAAATGAATTATCGTATCATAAATCTTTGAATAATGAAAAGTAATTAATGATTTATTTTTGAGAACTTTTAAATGCTCCATATAGTTAGGTTTTATAAATTCTAGATTTGGAAAAACAGATCAATAATACCTACTATTCTAAGTTAAGAGATTGATTGCCCTAATCGTAATAAAAGAATATTTTTTTAAAGGTAATTAATATTGCTTGCCATGAAACAACAATTTTACTTATTCATTATAAACAAAATATACACCTAACTGTTTGGCTAATATATAAATATATTTTAAAAAAAATATCTTGTTTTCGTAATTACAAAATAAATATCACAAACCTTTTATTAAATTTTTAATTTTCATGGATATCAATAGTTCGTTCAAACGTTACTTAAAATATTTAAGATTCAATTATAACTTATATAATATTAATTAAAAAATAGGTTATTATAATTATCTGTTAGAATTATTTTACATATCTTTAGAAGCGAAATAACTAATTAAATTATACATGGAATATGAAAAAAACAATCCTTTTATGCGTATTTACTCTATTAGTATATAATGTATGTGCACAAAAAATAATAGAAAGTTTTTCCTTCAATATAAATGGAATATTCAAAGAAAAGTATGAAGAATTCGAAGCAGGAACTCCATTCAACTTAAACAGGTTGGTAAAAGTTCAGAAAACAAATGAAAATGAAAGCCTCATGGCTTGCGTTATTGTTAATTCTGTACAGGTGGGAATCCCTTATAGTTTAATGAAAGTTTTAGATTTAAAGCCTACCGACAATCAATCATTTTGGGAATGCGAAGCTTTGCAAAACGACGTCTACCAAACGTTTCTCAATAAAGGATATCAATACGATGTTCGTCAGGATTTGAATGAAGAGGCTTCCGATTATTTAAAAGATTTAAGTAACTCCCATCTACTTTATGAAGATCCATATACAGAGGACTATGTAAATGCTCTTTTTGCTTCCGTTATTTATCAAAATTTTAATGATAAAAGGTTAGGTACATTAAATGTATATATACTAAAGTCTCTTACTCCCGACAGTTATATGCTTCCCAATGGTTCATTAATCATCAGTACAGGATTGCTTTCCACTTTAGATTCCGCTGAAGAATTAACAGCTATTATGTCCAGTGAGGTAGCACACTATGTATTAGATCATGCATTAATAAACGTAAATAAAGAAGTCGCGCGAGAAAAAAGAGCTGCTTTTTGGGGAAGTGTCGCTTCCGGAGTTTTATCTGCCACAGAAGATTACTTAACAGTTAAAAATGAATACTATGTACCCGGAACAGCCACTCTTGCAGTTGCCCTCGTTTCATCTGCTATTTTTAATAAAGCAAGTAAAAGGATGGGAATGACTTATAGCAGAGCACAGGAAAAGTCTGCTGACCAGTGTGCTATGGAATATCTTACCCTGAAGAATATAGATCCATCAGCATTGCCTTCCGCACTGAGCAAGATAAAAAAATACTATGAAGATCATCGGGATTTTTATACACTCTCCAAATATGGATCTTATGCAGAACTCGATCAACGTATTGAACGTTTAGGAAAAGTGAATGAATTTGTGAGCCATCCTTATAATAAAGCAATGTCCGGTGTAAATACTTTCAATGCAATTTTGCTACTCAATAATAAGCGTTATGCTGATGCTGCAATTTTGGTTAACAAGAATATAGAGCAAAAAGTGGCAACGGATGATGATTACATTCTTCTTGCAAAGTCGAATATGGGAATGTATAACACAGAAGAAAAAAATAATGAAAGTTTATCATTGATTCAGAAAGCAAAATCCATTGCAGAAGTGCCCAATCTGAATACTTCTAAACAGGAGATTCTAGTACTGCTTCGTTTAAATAAACAAGCAAAAGCAGCAGCTGCTCTTCAGGAATATATTGACCACCTTGCCAAATTCCAAGATCAGACTCGTAGTTCCGATGATGCTACATGGGCTTCTTCTGAAAGCAACTGGGCAAACAAACTTTTACAAAGAATCAACATTCTATAAATCTATTTATTTCTCTTCAAAATGAGTCTGTCTGTTATTGATGCAGGCAGCTCATTTTCATAATGGGTAACGTAAATAATTGTTTTATCCTTCCTTTCACAAAAAGCCTCAACAATGGCTTTTACCATTTTTCGGTTATAAGTATCCAACCCGTGAAGGGGTTCGTCGAGAATAAGAAGTTCAGGATCTTTCACAAAGGCACGGGCTAATAACACCAACCGTTGCTCTCCCGATGAAAGTTGTAGGAAAGGACGATCTTTAATGGATAAAATGCCAAAAATATCCATCCACCATTCACAGATGTCCATTTGATCGGGTCGAGGCTTCTTATACAATCCGATGGAATCATGCAAGCCGGACGCCACAATCTCTATGGTTGGAAGATTCTTCAAATAAGCACGATGCATCTCTGGTGAGACGTAACCAATATGTTTTTTTATTTCCCAGATACTTTCTCCTGTTCCTCTTTTTCTACCGAAAAGGCTGATATCACAAGCATAGGATTGTGGATTATCAGCACAAACCAAACTTAATAAGGTTGATTTTCCAGCTCCGTTCTCTCCCGAAAGAGCCCATTTCTGTCCACGAATAATCGTCCAGTCCAGTTCTTTCAGGATAGTGCGTTCACCATAACGGATGAAAACTTTATTCAATTTAACCACTTCTTCCGAGGCAAACAGCTGATCGCTATACGCCAAATCAATGATGCTTTGTTTCTTTTCCTCAGACAATGCCGGAATATTACTAGGCACATAGTTATCCAAGTAGTTTTGCCGAAGAATTTTTTCACCACAAGTTCGTTCATTTACAGGCAACACATGAGTAATAAAACGAGGAATATCATCGAGCATGGAAAGTATCAGAATAATCTGCAAAGAAGATCTTGAAGTCAACCGTTGTAATAATTCATGTAACAGGTCCCGGGTTTTTGCATCCAATCCGATAAACGGATTATCCATCACCAATACCCTTGGATTAGTGAGCAGCGTTTTTGTCAGCTGAAACTTCCGAAGTTCACCACTGGAAAGGAGAATTAGTTTCTTATCCAACATCGGTTCTATAGCAAACAGTCCGAAAAGCTCGTCACGTAACTGCGTATCAGTTACCTCTCCCAGACAATCTTTTACCATCGGAGTGTCTTCCTGATCGTGCGCATTCCATCTTTGCTGATAATAATAATTAGCATCCGCCGCTCCGTACGTATCTCGAAAAGCAATATATTTTATATTATCATAGACAGAATTGCTAACTGATGGAAAAAAATCATAACTCAGTGTACCTTCTTTCAAAGGATATTTTCCTAACAATGTATCTACTAGTAAGCTCTTTCCACTCCCATTGGTTCCAACTATTGCGAGATGCTCCCCTACCTCTATATTTAGTGTTAAAGGGTGAGAAAAACGATAAGTCTCGTTGCGGGCTACTCCTCCTTTCAAACAAATAATTGATTGCATTTTGTTTCTTTTTAGTCCAAAAATACTGCAAAAGTAATGCTTTATTCTCCAAATATTATGAATATGATCAAAGAATAAAACGTATTGAGGAAAATATTACAGACTCAGTATATAAATACAATTATTTTGTGTAAGTTTGCCAAGTGACATTATAGCTATTTACAACCATTTATTTTAATAGAGTTATGATTAAAAGATTTTTTTTAGGTCTTTTGGCTCTGTCTGCGGCATTCACTGTCAATGCGGGCGAAGCCAGACTACTGCGGTTTCCTAATATTCATGGCGATAAGATAGTCTTCTCTTATGCAGGCGATCTTTATTCCGTGAACAAAGAAGGAGGTACTGCTCGCAAACTAACCTCGCACATCGGATACGAGATGTTCCCCCATTTCTCACCAGACGGAAAGCAAATTGCCTTTACCGGACAATATGATGGGAATACGGAAGTTTTCATTATGCCTGCTGAAGGTGGAGAACCCAAACGATTGACGTATTCCGCCACTTTGGGACGGGATGATTTAGGTGACCGAATGGGGCCTAATAATATTGTAATGGATTGGACCCGAGATGGAAAAAGTGTATTATTTCGTTCGCGTCAAAATACCTTCAACGACTTTACCGGTCAGCTGCTCACGGTACCTGTCAATAGTGGAATCCCTACTGAGATTCCTTTGAAAAACGGAGGCTTCTCTACTTATTCTCCGGATGGAAAACAGTTGGCCTACAACTATGTATTCCGCGAATTCCGTACTTGGAAAAGATATCAAGGGGGAATGGCAGACGATATCCGCATTTTCGATTTCAATACTAAAGAGTCAAAGAAGATCACCGACAACGTGAGACAAGATGTGTTTCCTATGTGGAATCAAAATGGAGATGAAATTTATTACCTTTCCGACCGGGATGATGTGATGAATCTTTACGTATATAAACTTTCAAACAAGGAAACCAAACAACTTACTTTCTACAAAGATTATGATATTAAGTTCCCCTCTATCGGTGGAGACCAGATTGCTTATGAGTATGCCGGTTATATTTACCTTTTCGACACAAAGACTAAAAAGGCAAACAAGGTAACTATCGATATTGATAACGATCAGCAATATTCCCGTCCGGAATGGAAGGATGTGAGTTCTCAGATTTCTTCCTATAGCGTAGCGCCCAATGGTGAACGGGTACTTCTTACCGCACATGGAGATGTATTTTCTCTCCCTGCCAAAGAGGGCATCACATACAATCTGACTAATTCATCGGATGCGAATGATCAAAATGCTCTTTTTTCTCCTAACGGAAAACAACTATCTTACGTATCAGATAAAGATGGAGAGTTCCGTATTTATGTACGCAATCTAGCTACCGGAGAAGAAAAGATAGTAACGAAGGATATTAAAACTTATATCATTGATTATGTATGGTCTCCTAATTCTGAAAAAATTCTTTGGAGTGAAAAAAAGAACACGCTGAACATCAGTGATGTTGCAACTGGAAAGACTGTATTAGTAGAAGAATCTGGAATAGAACCTTTTGGAGACTTCAATTGGTCACCGGACAGCCACTACATTACCTACACTCGCCCGGAAAAAGCAATGAGCAACGTGATTGTTTACGAACTAGCAACAGGAAAGAAGCATATAATCACTGACGGATGGTATGAATCCGGTTCGGCTAACTTTAGTTCGGACGGTAAATACCTCGTATTCCAATCCGCTCGTACGTTCAATCCTACTTACGGACAAACGGAATGGAATCATGTATATACAAATATGAGTAAGGTTTATATCCTTCCACTGACCAAAGATGCCAAGATTCCTTTTGCTCCGACAAATGATATAATCACTCCTGTTACCGCTGTTGACGACAAAACTCTGAAGAAAGAGGACAAAGGGAAAGATAAAAAAGAAAAAGACAAATCCACCACAAAGGAAGAAGCCTTGATTTACAATTTTGACGACATCAATGATCGTGTAGTAGAACTACCTACAGCAGCAAACTATTATTACAATATGCACATGGTGGGGCAAAAAGTTTATTACTCTCGTTCTGGAAGCAGTTATGTGTATGACTTGGAGAAGAAAAGTGAAACAGACTTAGGTGTTTCTCTTGTTTTTGGCAACGGATACAAAAAAGCATTGGCTATCAAAGATAAAAAGATGCAGGTTATCGATGTTCCTACCGCAGCAGTAACCATCAATGATTCTATGAATCTGGACGATGTGAAAAAGTTAGTGGATTACCATCAGGAATGGATGCAGATCTATAGCGAAAGTTGGAGGCAGATGCGCGATTTCTTCTATGCTCCTAATATGCACGGAGTGGATTGGAATGAGGTCTATGAAAAATATAAAGTACTGATTCCTTATGTAAACCACCGTACTGACCTTACTTATTTGATCGGAGAGATGATTGGCGAACTAAGCATCGGGCACTCCTACTCTGCCAATGGTGAACATCCTACTCCCGCAAGAATTCCTATGGGGCTTTTAGGTGCCAATCTTACTAAAGATGCTTCAGGATTCTTTGAGGTGACCGCCATTACAGAAGGTGCCAATTGGGATAAATGGACTCGCTCGCCGCTGACCATGCCAGGTGTAAACGTAAAAAAAGGCGAATATATCCTTGCAATCAACGGTCATTCACTAAAAGAAGTGAAAGATCCTCAGGAATTATTGATTGGACTGGCAGGTAAAACCACTGAACTAACCGTGAATACTTCTGCTTCCGAAAAAGGTGCACGCAAAGTATTGATAACCCCGCTCGATAATGTTTCCAAACTCAATTATTATAATTGGGTGGAAAATAATACTCGCAAAGTGAATGAAGCAACAAATGGAGAAGTGGGCTACATCCATATACCAGATATGGGTGTGGAAGGATTGAACGAATTCGTGAAACATTACTATCCACAACTTACCAAAAAAGCCTTGATCATTGACGATCGTGGCAATGGTGGTGGAAATGTTTCTCCAATGATTATCGAACGACTAATGCGTACTCCAACTTACTTCACCATGCACACCGGACAAAAAGAAGGTTCAGTGAATCCGGTAGGTACATTTATGGGACCAAAGGTATTGTTAATCAATGAATATTCGGCTTCAGATGGCGACCTTTTCCCCTATCGTTTTAAGTTTAATCACTTAGGAACGGTTATCGGGAAACGTACCTGGGGAGGTGTAGTTGGATACAGCGGTACAGTTCCGGTAGTAGATGGCGGTTATATTGTAACTCCCTCTTATGCTCCATTCGCAGCAGACGGAAGTGGTTTCATCATTGAAGGTAGAGGCGTGGAACCAAATATCGAATTAGAGAACGATCCTTATAAGGAATATACGGGTGAAGATCAACAACTAAACAAAGCCATCGAGACGGCATTGGATAAGTTGAAGACAGAAAGGCAAGAGATTCCCGCTATCCCTGCATTTCCTGATAAAAGTAAAAGGAAATAAAGTTTGTATAATTTACTCCTTGGCAATTGGAAGATAAAATAGGCTCAGTTAAAGAGCACTCTATCGATTATCCATTTTCCATGAAAAGACCAATATTGGGGATAGCTTAACGGCTGTCCCCTTTTTTGTTATAGACAGACATAAAAAAATTCCATGATATCATTTATACAGTGAAACTTGATAATTTTATTTGAATGAAGATGTAAAAAGCATTGTTACCAAAATGATATAGTTTGATACATAGTTGATAATAGTTTGAGTGAATTCAATATAACTTTGCCTACATAAACGACAACGGAAAAAATGTTTAACTCTTATAAATTTATTATTATGGAATACAATTTTTACGCTAAAATTGTACGTGAAATTTATACCAAGATAAGTAAGATGAATGCAATATCTCTTTTTGTTGCTTTTTTGGTATGTTTCCCTGCTTTCTCTCATTCTCAAACTTTGAAGCTTCACTATGGTTTAGCCAATGATCAAACAGCATCTATCACTGTTATAGATGAAAGTGGAGGAGGAAATAACGGAACCCTTAAAGGTAGTGCAAAAATCACTACTTATGATAACCAAACGGTTATTGATTTAGGGAATTCCAACGGTTATATCGATATGGGATCTGATGTAGGAATAATTGTTGCGTCGTTGAGTGATTTCACAATACGTACGAAAATTTATATTCCCACTACGTCCACTATTACTGATAATGGTAACTTTATTTGGACATTTTCCAATGCCGAAAATATTCTAAGTAATGCTACCGGATGTATGTTTTTGAATGCTAAACAAACGAGGTATGCTATTTCAAAAACGAATTACAGTGCAGAGTCCGGCATAAGTAGAAATGCCTCTTTTCCACAAGGAAGTTGGAAATATGTTACCTATGTTCAAAATGGCACTGTAGGTAAACTTTATCTTAACGGATTGTTAGTTGCTTCGGGAAATGTAACTTTATTGCCTAAAGATATTGGGGAAACGGTCTATAATTGGTTAGGACGTTCGTGCTATTTGGGAGACAAATATCTCACTGATGCTAAAATTGCTGATTTTCGGATTTATGACGGAGCATTTACCAATTCAGAAATAGCAACATTAGACGGTGCTGTTGCAACGGATAGCAAAGTTAAACTAAAGATAAAATTTGATTTTACCTCATTAATAGATAAAGTAGGAAATGATACTGCTTCGTTAGGCAATAATGCTCAGATAACTACTTTGGGAGGAATCCCCGTTCTTAGTTTAGGTGCTAACAGCGGATATTTAGATTTGAGCAGTGGTTTGGGGCAGATTATTGCCGGATTGGATAGTTTTACTGTTTCTACGAATATATACATTCCATCTTCAACGACTTTGGGAGATAATGGAAATTTTATTTGGAATTTTGCCAATTCAACGGATCTTGGAACAGATCAAAACGGCGCAGCTTTTCTAAGAGCGAATGATACGAGATATGCTATTAGTAAAACATATTATACGGCAGAAAGTCAAGTAACTTGGGCTACAGTCTTTCCGAAAGGCATGTGGAAAAATATTACACTCACTCAGGATGGTAGCGGACTTGCCAAACTGTATGTGGATGGAGATCTTAAAAGTAGTGGGGATTTGAATATAAAACTTTCGGATTTAGGAGCTACAAAGTATAATTTTTTAGGTAGGTCTTGCTATAATGGAGATGTGTATTTAAAGAATGCATACTATAATGATTTTCGGATTTATGAAGGTGCTCTTTCTGAAGATTCGGTGACATCTCTTTCAAAAAAAATAACGGATTTGAACAAAACTTTTTATACTCAGCAAATTGATTCAGCAATTGTTAGTATTTCATTTCCCAATGCTATACGGCAAAATATAGTCCTTCCTTCCATAGTAAATAATGTTCAAATTTCTTGGGCTTCTTCAGATGAAAGTGTTTTGACTAAAGCCGGAATTATTACTCGTCCCAAGCAAGGAGAGTCTGCTGTAACAGTAACTTTAACGGGAACATTTACTAAAGAAAGTATTTCTATAAAACATGATTATTCCGTTACGATTGCCTCTCAAAAAAGTGATAAAGAAAGTGTTGAACAAGATGTGGCAGATTTAACGATAAGCGGAGCTGACAATATTTATGAATCAATATCACTTCCTTATGAAACTTTGGAAGGATCTATTGTTTCTTGGAAATCTTCTGATGAATCTTATTTGAGCAATGAGGGTAAAGTCATGAAACTTTCAGCCAAGGGTGATGGAAAGAAGGAAATAACATTGATGGCCAAAGCTACTAAGGGGACGGCAACAGCGACAAGGAACTTTACAGCATATGTTGCAGAAAATGAAAATTATTCTTGTTACTTGTTTACCTATTTTTCAGGAAACGATCAATCGCAGGAACAAATACATTATGCCCTTAGTACGGATGGTTATACCTATGTTCCTTTAAATAATGGCAATCCCGTGATCAGTTCAGACTCAATTGCAATTAAAAAAGCAGTGCGTGATCCTCATATTTTGCGAGGAAATGATGGAAAGACTTTTTACATGGTTGCTACGGATATGAAGTCGTCTGAAGGTTGGGCTTCCAATGATGGTATTGTTCTTTTAAAATCGACTGATTTAATAAATTGGACTCATACGGCGATTGATTTCCCGAGTACTTGGCCATCCAGATTTGATCGTACCACGTTGACTCAAGTGTGGGCACCACAAACAATTTACGATCCGTCAACCGGGAAATATATGGTGTACTATGCCATAGGCGAAAGCGGTCAGCATTACATAATTTATTATTCATATTCTAATGATGATTTTACTACCCTTACGGAACCTAAAGTGCTATATGATCATGGTTCGAATACAATAGACTCGGATATTGTGTATGCAAATGGAGCATATAATCTGTTTTTTAAGACTGAAAGTAATGGCAATGGCATTCAAAAAGCAACTTCTCCAAGTTTATTGAGTACATGGACTCCCAATAACAAAAATTTGCAACAAACAACTGTAGCGGTTGAAGGATCCAGTGTATTTAAAAAGATTAATTCGGATGAATGGATTTTGATGTATGATTGTTATACTTCGGGGTATTATCAATTCTGCAAATCCAAAGATTTGAATAGTTTTACATGGGTATGCAACTCAACAACAAGTTCAGATTTTTCTCCACGTCATGGCACAGTCATTCCAATTACATCAGAAGAGGCTGAAAGACTTGTATCCAAATGGCCGAGCAAGAGTTTGGTTCCCGAGCCGGTTGGTGCCAATAACAAAGCCGTTCGTAGAGATTATATAAGTATTGATAAGACTACAAAAACAATCACTATTCCTGTAGAATATGGAACAGACCTTTCGTCTTTTGATCCTCAACTATATGGAACTTCCGGCACATCCATTACTCCTTCGGGAGAACAAAATTTCACATCCGGGACTGTGAATTATATGTTTACTCTAAATGATTCCAGTGTTACCTATTCTGTGAATGCTCAAATTTCAGGTAATCCCATTCTTACCGGTTTTCATGCCGATCCGGAAGTTTTATACTCGAAGAAGACCGGAAGATTTTATATTTATCCTACTACAGACGGATATAGCGGTTGGGCCGGCTATAGTTTTAATGTATTTTCGTCACCCGATCTTGTTCATTGGGAAGATGAAGGTACCATACTCGATTTGTCTAGTGGAGACGTGAGTTGGGCTACAGGGAATGCATGGGCACCATGCATAGAAGAGAAAGAGATAAATGGGAATTATAAATATTATTTTTATTATAGTGGAAATACTAGCTATGGAAAAGAGATTGGGGTAGCTGTATCTATGTCTCCAACAGGTTCTTTTACTGATTCCGGAACTCCATTAGTCACCATTTCACCTATCGGAAGTGGGCAGCAAATAGACTCGGATGTATTTACAGATCCCATTTCGGGAAAAAGTTATTTATATTGGGGTAATTCATATATGGCCGGTGCAGAGTTGAACGATGATATGATTTCATTGAAAGATGGAACTACTACGGTACTGACTCCGACAGGAGGAACTTTAGATACCTATCTTTATAGAGAAGGAACCTATGTATTTTATCGTAAAGGGTTATATTATTTCTTATGGTCAGTTGATGATACGGGTTCTTCAAATTACCATGTAGCTTACGGTACTTCAACTTCTCCTCTCGGACCTATTACAATAGCTGCAAATCCAATTACCATAAAGGGCGATTCCAAAAATGGCATTTATGGTACGGGACATAATGCGATTCTTCAGATTCCCAATAAAGATGAATGGTACATTGTGTATCATCGTATTAATAAAAACTATTTAAACAATGGTCCCGGATATCATCGTGAAGTATGTATAGATCACTTGTATTTTAATGAGGATGGAAGCATCAAGCAAGTAGTTCCGACGAATAAGGGTGTTGAACCTGTAAGTGTTGATAACACTTATGCAACTGGTATAAATGTAGTAACGAATAATTCATCTAAAACATTATTAAAAATTCTATATTATGATACGAAGGGATACTTGATATCGGAAAATTCGGATTCACTACTAAAAGGCGTTTATATTAAGCAATTTCAGTATTCTGATGGAAGTACAAAAGGTGAAAAATTTATCAAAGAATAACGGTTTTGGCCTTTATTAAGGTGGAAGTGATGCAGAACAAAGAATACAAACTGATCCATAATTATTAAACATACGAGTGGACAATGACGCCGTAAAAAAAGCCCGTAAAACCTTGATTTTACGAACTTTCTCTTTGACCTTTTTTCATTAGTCTTTAACTACGTGCGGTGCGTACGAGACTCGAACTCGTGACCCCATGCGTGACAGGCATGTATTCTAACCAACTGAACTAACGCACCATAAAAACTGCATCACATTTCTGAATGCGGATGCAAAGGTAGACTTTTATTTTAAATTCGCAAGAGTTAGATAGAAAAAAATACGTTTTTAAGTTATAGATAGCTACATAAACACGATATCAGGCTAATCGAATTGCCAACTAAAGAAGATTTAATGCAAACTTATTGCTCTAATAATTCATTATTTGGCAATATTTCGTTATTTTTGCACGCTCATACATCGAACTAATGATAGATAAGATGCAAGCAAACAAAAATACCGCTAAGTTATTACTTCATTGCCCGGACAGACCAGGAATACTCGCAGGAGTAACAGACTTTATTACTATAAACAAAGGAAATATTGTTTATCTGGATCAATATGTAGACCATATAGAAGACATCTTCTTTATGCGAATTGAATGGGAGTTGAAAGATTTTCTTATCCCAAGAGAAAAAATAGAAGACTATTTCGAGACTCTCTATGCGCAAAAATATGGTATGAGCTTTCGCCTCTACTTCTCAGATGTAAAACCACGCATGGCTATTTTTGTTTCTAAAATGTCTCATTGTTTATATGACATACTAGCCCGTTACACGGCCGGTGAATGGAATGTGGAGATACCTTTGATCATCAGTAACCATCCCGATCTACAACATGTAGCCGAAAGATTTGAGATTCCTTTCTATCTTTTCCCTGTTACAAAAGAAAATAAGATAGAACAAGAAAGCAAAGAAATGGAACTACTGGCTAAACATAAGGTGAATTTCATTGTCTTAGCCCGCTACATGCAAGTAATCTCGGAAAATATGATCCAAACTTATCCAAACCGGATTATAAATATTCATCATTCCTTTCTCCCTGCTTTTGTGGGAGCCAAGCCTTACCATGCGGCTTTTGAACGAGGAGTGAAGATAATTGGCGCGACCAGCCACTATGTAACCACGGAACTAGACGCAGGACCTATCATCGAACAAGATGTAGTGCGCATTACTCATAAGGATACAGTGGACGATTTAGTGAATAAGGGCAAGGATCTGGAAAAGATTGTACTTTCCCGAGCGGTTCAAAAGCATATTGAACGCAAAGTTTTAGCATACAAAAACAAGACAGTCATCTTTAGTTAAAAACAAATGAATATAGCGATCATAAAATATAATGCAGGAAATATTTACTCAGTAGATCATGCATTACGGCGTCTGGGCATAAATGCAGTGGTTACTTCAGACAAAGAAACGCTATTACATGCGGATAAAGTAATATTTCCGGGAGTAGGCGAAGCTACCACTACCATGAAGCATCTAAAAGCCACCGGATTGGATCGGTTAATTACCGACTTAAAGCAGCCGGTATTGGGCATTTGTTTAGGAATGCAGCTTATGTGTAGTAATTCTGAAGAAGGAGATGTGGACTGCCTGAATATCTTCCCTACGGAAGTAAAACGTTTTCTTCCCACACGGCATGAAGAAAAAGTGCCTCACATGGGTTGGAATACCATTAAAGACTTTAAAGGAGATCTTTTTAAAGGATTTACTCAGGAAGAATTTGTGTATTTCGTGCATAGTTTTTACGTTCCTATAAATTCGTTCACTGCGGTACAGGCTGATTACATTCTGCCTTTTAGCGCAGCTTTGCAGAAGGATAATTATTATGCAACTCAATTTCACCCCGAAAAAAGTGGAAAAGTAGGAGAACGGATTTTACAGAACTTCATTAATTTACCTCTATAAAATAGATTATGATTGAAATTATCCCTGCTATAGATATTATTGAAGGAAAATGTGTACGTCTGTCAAAAGGCGATTATAATAGTAAGAAAATATATAACGAAAGTCCTGTTGAGGTAGCAAAGGAATTTGAAGCAAACGGGATTCGCCGACTTCATGTGGTCGACCTTGACGGAGCTGCCTCTCACCATATTGTCAATTATCGGATATTGGAACAAATTGCCACACAAACTTCCTTAATCATTGATTTCGGAGGTGGAATAAAAAGTGACGAAGACTTAGCAATTGCTTTCGAAAGTGGAGCACAAATGATCACCGGAGGAAGTATTGCCGTAAAAGAACCAGAACTGTTTACTCAATGGCTGAATAAATACGGGGCTGATAAAATCATTCTCGGAGCAGATGTAAAAGATAAAAAGATAGCCGTTAACGGATGGAAAGATGGAACAGAGATTGAACTCATTCCGTTTTTGAATCAATTCATAGAAAAGGGCATCCAAAAGGTTATTTGCACAGATATAGAATGTGACGGCATGTTGCAAGGACCTTCGGTCGAACTTTATAAAGAGATTTTAGAGAAGTTCCCTTCTCTCTATTTAATTGCAAGCGGAGGAGTAAGCTGTATGGACGATATTATTAAGCTCGAAGAAGCGAAAATTCCTGCGGTTATATTCGGAAAAGCCCTTTATGAAGGGAAAATAGAACTAAAAGAGCTAAAGATATTTATATAAATCAACTAGAAATGTTAGCAAAAAGAATTATACCTTGTTTGGATATTAAAGACGGAACCACTGTGAAAGGAACCAACTTTATAGACTTACGTGAAGCCGGAGACCCGGTAGAGCTGGGTAAAGCTTACAGTGAGCAAGGGGCTGACGAATTAGTTTTTCTTGATATCACTGCCAGCCATGAAGGACGAAAGACTTTCACCGATCTGGTTAAAAGAGTGGCTGCCAATATCAATATACCTTTCACTGTTGGCGGCGGAATTAACGAATTACGAGATGTAGATAGATTACTGAATGCCGGAGCGGATAAAGTTTCCATTAATTCGTCTGCCATTCGCAATCCACAGTTAATAAGTGACATTGCACAGCATTTTGGATCTCAGGTATGTGTAGTGGCTATTGATGCAAAAGAAGAGGATAATCTATGGAAATGTTACCTCAACGGAGGACGCATTGAGACAGATAAAGACTTGATTTCATGGGCTAAAGAGGCTGCCGATAGAGGTGCCGGAGAAATTCTATTTACCAGCATGAATCATGATGGAGTAAAAAACGGATATGCTAATGATACATTGGCACTTCTTTCTGAATCCTTGCCTATCCCGATCATTGCGTCCGGAGGGGCTGGTACAATGGAACATTTCAAAGACGCTTTCCTATTAGGAAAAGCAGATGCCGCATTGGCTGCCAGTGTTTTTCACTTCGGAGAAATTAAGATTTCCGAATTAAAAGCTTATCTTTGCGCACAAGGAATAACTGTCAGAAAATGACAAGCCAAATTATGAATTATTAATTATATTATAATCATGGATTTAGATTTTAATAAAATGGAAGGATTACTTCCGGCAATTATACAAGATAATCTTACCTCAAAAGTATTGATGTTAGGATTCATGAACAAAGAAGCATACGAAAAAACCGTATCAACTGGAAAAGTAACATTCTTTAGCCGCACAAAGAAAAGACTTTGGACAAAGGGCGAAGAGAGTGGAAACTTTCTAAATGTAGTTTCTGTCAAAGAGGATTGTGACAAAGATACTTTGTTGATAAAAGTGAATCCTGTAGGACCTGTTTGCCATACTGGTGCAGATACTTGTTGGGGAGAAGAAAATACAGAAGATATTATGTTTCTAAAGTATTTGCAGGATTTTATCTGCAAACGTCATGAAGAAATGCCCGAAAAGTCTTATACCACTTCCTTATTTAATTCAGGAGTGAACCGTATGGCTCAGAAAGTAGGTGAAGAGGCAGTAGAAACAGTTATTGAAGCTACAAACGGAACGGACGACCGCTTGATCTATGAAGCATCGGATTTGATTTATCACTTGATTGTATTACTCACATCCAAAGGATATCGAATGGAAGATTTGGCTCGTGAGCTTAAAAAAAGACATAAAGAATAAAAATAAAAAAATATGAGCGAAACTCTCATTAGCTATCAAAATGTAGAAATTGCCCAGCAAGAGCTTTGTGTGCTCAGTAATGTGAACATCGAACTAAAAGCCGGCGATTTTATATATATAATAGGTAAGGTTGGCTCAGGAAAAACGAGCCTGCTCAAAACTATTTATGGAGAATTGAGTATCGTTTCAGGAGAAGCAGAAGTATTAGGAAATAATCTACTGACCATTAAACGAAAAAATATTCCGCAACTAAGAAGACAGTTAGGAATTGTATTTCAAGATTTTCAGTTGCTCACAGACCGAACGGTATATGACAACTTAAAATTTGTATTGCGTGCCACTGATTGGAAAGACAAGCATGAGATAGATGAACGGATAGAAGACGTTTTGAAACAAGTGGGAATGGCAGACAAAGGATCTAAATTTCCTAACGAGCTTTCCGGTGGAGAGCAACAACGTATTGTTATTGCCAGAGCAATATTAAATTCTCCTTCTATTATTTTAGCAGATGAACCTACCGGAAATCTGGATATAGAGACAGGAAGAAAGTTGGTTGAGTTACTTCACAGCATTAGCCATACAGGCTCTTCCGTAATAATGACCACACATAATCTTCTGTTTATAAAAGAATTTCCAGGAGAAGTATATCGATGTGAAAATCATGAGTTCAAAAATGTAACCCGCGAGTTTTATCCTGTTGAAGTAGCAATCGAAAGAGAGACTGCAATCAATGAAGAAGTTGAAAAAGACGAATCGCACTTAGATATAGCAGCCGGACAAGCTGAGTTTGTAAGTGAAGAAGAGACGGGAAAAGAATAATAACCATTTAATAGTGTAAAGAAAATGAAAGTTTTAAAGTTTGGAGGTACTTCCGTTGGTTCTGCCGAACGGATGAAAGAAGTTGCCAAATTAATTACTGATGGTGAAAAGAAAATCGTAGTGCTTTCAGCTATGTCTGGAACGACAAACACCTTAGTTGAAATTTCGGATTACTTATATAAAAAGAATCCCGAAGGGGCTAATGAAGTCATTAACAGATTAGAGAAAGAGTATAAACAACACGTTGATAAACTTTACTCTACAGCAGAATATAAACAAAAAGGACTGGAAATTATTAAATCTCATTTTGATTATATCCGTTCATATACCAAAGATCTCTTTACACTTTTTGAAGAGAAAGTGGTTCTTGCACAAGGAGAGTTAATTTCCACGGCAATGGTTAATAATTATCTTTGTGAATGTGGATTAAATTCTATCTTACTACCTGCTTTGGAATTTATGCGTACAGACAAAAATGCAGAACCGGACCCTACTTATATTAAAGATAAGCTTCAAATACAGTTAGAACTTTATCCTGATGCCGACATTTATATCACCCAAGGCTTTATTTGTAAAAATGCTTATGGTGAAATCGATAATCTGCAACGTGGAGGAAGTGACTATACTGCTTCGTTAATTGGTGCAGCTATTAATGCTTCCGAAATTCAGATTTGGACGGATATTGACGGGCTTCACAATAACGATCCACGAGTAGTTGAAAAAACAGCTCCAGTTCGTCAGTTACATTTCGAGGAAGCTGCCGAGTTAGCCTATTTTGGAGCAAAGATTCTTCACCCCACTTGTGTGCAGCCCGCTAAATATGCTAATATTCCAGTACGTTTGCTTAACACAATGGATCCATCAGCCCCGGGAACATTAATTTCTAACGAAACAGAAAAAGATAAAATCAAAGCAGTCGCTGCCAAAGATAATATCACTGCTATTAAAATAAAATCGAGCCGCATGTTGTTGGCTCATGGATTCTTACGTAAAGTATTTGAAATATTTGAGAGCTATCAAACGTCGATAGATATGATTTGTACTTCAGAAGTAGGCGTTTCCGTATCTATTGACAATACGAAACATTTAGGAGAAATTCTAAACGATCTGAAAAAATATGGTACAGTCACTATCGATAAAGATATGTGCATCATCTGTGTTGTAGGAGATTTACAATGGGAAAATGTAGGATTCGAGGCTACAGCTCTTGATGCAATGCGTAATATTCCTGTTCGCATGATTTCTTTCGGAGGAAGCAATTATAATATTTCATTCCTTATCCGGGAATCCGACAAGAAAGAAGCATTACAATCACTTAGTAATATGCTGTTCAATAAAAAATAATAGATAAACATATATATGAAAGGAACTTTCCCTATAAATAAATTTCGTGAAATGAAGACACCCTTCTATTTCTACGATACTAAAATACTACGGGACACACTTTATTGCGTTAATAACGAAGCAAAAAAGTATGGCAACTATATTGTCCACTACGCCATTAAAGCAAATGCCAATCCCAAGGTGCTCTCCATTATTCGGGAAAACTATCTGGGTGCAGACTGCGTGAGTGGCGGGGAAATTCGCGCGGCCATTAAAGCCGGTTTCCCTGCTTCTAAAATTGCATTTGCCGGAGTAGGAAAAGCCGATTGGGAAATTAATCTCGGATTAGATTATAATATTTTTTGTTTTAACGTAGAGTCTATCCCCGAACTTGAAGTTATTAATGAGTTAGCTGGTGCAAAAGGTAAAATAGCACCTATAGCCTTACGCATTAATCCTAATGTAAATGCACATACCCACGCTAACATTACCACAGGACTGAAAGAGAATAAATTCGGTATCAATCTGGAAGATGTGGATAAAGTGTTGGATACAGTGAATGTTCTTCCAAATGTAAAATTAATAGGACTTCATTTTCATATTGGATCACAAATACTTGATATGGCAGATTTTGTTGGACTGTGCAATCGGATCAATGAAATACAAGAGAGTATGTACAACCGCCGCATTATTGTGGAACATATTAATGTTGGTGGAGGATTGGGTATTGACTACCATCATCCCAACCGACAATCAATTCCTGAATTTGCCGCATACTTTTCTACCTTTCACAAACATTTGAAGTTACGTTCCTCTCAAACTTTACATTTTGAGTTAGGACGATCAATTGTTGCTCAGTGTGGAAACCTTATCAGTAAAGTTTTATATGTGAAGCAAGGAGTTAACAAGCAATTCGCCATTCTGGATGGTGGTATGACTGATCTGATTCGCCCGGCACTCTATCAAGCCTATCATAAAATAGAGAATATTACCTCTGAAGAACCTCTGGAAAAGTATGATGTAGTAGGACCCATTTGTGAATCATCAGATGTATTTGGTAAAGATATTGAATTGAATAAAGCCAGACGAGGAGATATTTTCGCTCTTCGTTCTGCCGGAGCGTATGGTGAGATTATGGCTTCCGGTTATAATTGCAGAGCATTACCCAAAGGTTACACGTCAGATGAGCTGATGTAATTTAAAAATCAATAATAGAAGGCGGCAAGGATTTAAAATGTTCTTGCCGCTTTTGTTATATGCAGAAAAACAGCTCTCTGATAAAATTTAATGTAGCAAAATCATACGAACTATTTCTTATTATTCCAATATTTAGAGTACTTTTGCAGCAAGAAAATAAACAGAAAAAGAAGCAATGAACTTATTTACCTTCAACTTGGCTGAAATTATATTACTGGCTGCACTGGGCTTATTTCTCATTATACAAATAACTTATTATTTCAGCCTATACAATCAGATACATGCACGCTTCAAAGCTGCTGATCGGGAAGATTTAGTCTATAACACAGATTACCCTCCAATTTCCGTTATTATTTGTGCCAGCAATGAATCGGAAAATCTACAAAAGTATTTACCTTATGTACTTGAACAAGATTATCCTGAATTCGAGGTTATCGTAGTCAACGACGGTTCCACGGATGAAAGTGAAGATGTTCTTTCAAAATTTGAAGAAACATATACCAACCTTTATCGCACCTTTACCCCTGACGGAGGACGTTATATCAGCCGAAAGAAGTTGGCCATGACAGTGGGAATAAAAGCCAGCAAACACAATTGGTTGGTTTTTACCGAAGCCAATTGCCGTCCGGCAAGCAAAGATTGGTTGAAATTAATGGCAAGAAATTTCTCTCCCCGAACAGAAATTGTGTTGGGATACAGCGGATATGAGCAAGGAAAAGGATGGTTACAGCGTAAAATTTCATTTAGTAATTTACTAATGTCAATGCGTTATCTTGGATTTGCCCTAATTGATAAACCATACATGGGCATTGGCCGTAATTTGGCTTATCGGAAAGAATTATTTTTTAAAAATAAAGGATTCTCTTCTCACCTGAATCTACAACGAGGAGATGACGATTTATTTGTCAATGAGGTTGCAACATCCTTCAATACCAGAGTAGAACTTGCCACAGATGCAAATGTCCGTATGGAGCCGATAGACAGATATAAAACCTGGAAAGAGGAAAAGGTAAGTTATATTGCCACTTCACGCTTCTATCATGGAATGCAACGATATCTTGCAGGGTTTGAAACCACCTCCCGTTTGCTCTTTTTGGCTACTTTTATAACTATTACAACATTCAGTGCCATTAATCAACAATGGATAGCACTAGCGATAGCAATCCTGGCATACATACTCCGGTATATTTTGCAAGCAGTAGTTATTAATCGAACATCATCAGACTTAGGCGAGAGGCATTATTACTTTACTCTGCCCATTTTTGATATCACGCAACCCCTTGATAGTTTAAAGTTCAGACTATACAGAAGGTTCCGTGGTAAAGGAGATTTCATGAGAAGATAAACATTAGAATAGAAAAGAATAAAATAAAAAGAGGATGTTCAAAACGAATTTTGAACATCCTCTTTTTATTTTATTCTTATAGATCACTTCAACACATCAACAATCGGTTCACCGATGCAACCGTTAGGCATTTGTATGTGTAACAGTGCGGCAACAGTGGGAGCAATATCAGTCATATTCACACTCTTTCTACTCGCTCCGTGGTTAATACCCCAACCCATCCATACAAGTGGGATATGCGCGTCGTAAGGATTCCAGGTTCCATGAGTTGTTCCGGTAGGATGGAGTGAAGAAGATTCATAGAACCCCGGTTTCATGATAACTTGAATCACTCCACTTCTCTCACGATTATAACCATTCATTGTGCGTTCACGCACAGCTTGAGGCAGATTAGCCTCATTTACCTTATTCATATCTACCGCCCAAGCTACTCCTTCTTTTTTATTCAGGAAGTCAATGCATATAGGTTTCAAATCTTCCACATTAAGATGATTAGCAGCAATCGTTTCATTATTAAAATGAATTTGATAATTCATTGCGCTTAATACCAAGTCAGCTACATTATATTTTTGCTGTAACAGAGTATTCAAACCTTTAATAATGTCCTTTTCATTCCATGCTCCGGCAGGTATTTTATGATCGGTAAGGAAACCTACATTATGAGCTGCTCCATGATCAGCCGTAAGAAAAACAGCATAGTTACCTTTACCTACCTTCTGATCTAAATAATGAAGAAGAGTGGCTATGTTTTTATCCAGTCGGAGGTAAGTATCCTCTACTTCCACTGAATTAGGTCCAAATTGATGGCCTATATAATCAGGGGAAGAAAAACTCACTGCCAGGAAATCAGTATATTCTCCTTGTCCCAAAGCTTCACCATCCAAAGCAGCTTTTGCCATATCTAACGTAAGAGAGTTTCCATAAGGAGTGTTACGGATCAGCCCTAAACCAGCTTCTTTGTAAAGTTCAGATGTTCTCACCGGCAATACAGGAGCACTTGTTCCTTTAAATTTTCCTTCATAGGAATTGTCATCGGGGCAGCTCTGTGTATATGATTCAATGGGATAAAGCGTATTCCAATCTTGTTTCAGATATTTTTCCGCTAAATTCTTTTTATTAAATTCATTCACCCATCCAGGAAGTTGAGTCATGTAATAAGTACTAGAGATAAATTTGCCTGCTTTGTCATCAAACCAGTATGCGGCGTTGGCAGCATGACCGGCAGGAAGAATAGAAGCACGATCTTTGAGCGCCACACCAATCACTTTAGAGTGAAAATTGGTAGCTAATCTTAGCTCATCGGTAACTGTGGAAACCAATAAGTTCTTTGGGGACATTTTTCCTGCGTCTGAATCACTTCCCACGCTTGTCACTGAATCATCATCCGTGCAATACATTGATTTACCAGTAGCCTGAATAATAAAATTATTACCCGCTATTCCACTAATAGCTGGCACCGAACCGGAATAGATTGTGCTATGACCAATCGCCGTATAGGTAGGAATATAGTTCAGCATCGTATTTTCACAACTGAACCCTTCATTTAAGAGTCGTTTAAATCCATCTTTTTGATAACGCTGATAATAACGGTAGAGATAATCCCAACGCATTTGGTCTACTACGATTCCCACAACCAACTTGGGACGTGGAAGGGCTCCTTCCGAGGGGTTACCCTTTGCAACTTGCGCATGTAAAGGCAAACATGCAAGGATAAAAAGGAATGAAAAAACTTTGATAACTTTCATGTTGTATAGTTCTATTTAAATACAAATAATCATTATATCTAGCAAAGTTCCACATTTTATATGACAAAGTTATGTCATATTGTATTATTTGTTGTTAATAAACAGCAAAAAAGATTTTTCCCGCTATTCAAAACGTATGGACTTTGCCGGATGTATCTTGGCAATCAGGTATGAAGGACCAAGTAACATCAACACAGAAGCAATAAATGTGCCCGCATTGATGAGCAGAAAAATCCAGATATTGAACTCTACGGGTACATGATCAATATAATAAGTTTCTGGATTCAACTTGAATATTTCAAATTTTGATTGAATGAAGCAAAATAACAATCCGACTACATTTCCCCAAAACATTCCCTTCCCTATCAAAAAGACTGATAAATAAAGAAAAATGCCACGAATACTGAAATTCTTAGCTCCAAGAGCTTTAAGAATTCCAATCATATTGGTTCTCTCCAGAATAATAATCAGTAAACCGGAAATCATTGTAAATCCAGCGACTCCAACCATTAAAATAAGTATCACCCATACGTTCATATCCAACAGACCAAGCCAGGCAAAGACCGCCGGATTCAATTGTTCTACGGTTTGCACATAATACACGCCACCATATTTATCAACTTCTTTATCCACATGATGATAAATATTATAGGCTACTTGATCCAATTGATCATAATTCGTAATCTGAATTTCCATACCAGTGGCTTGCTCCGGTTCCCATTGATTGAGATGATTCACCGTGTGAATGTCTGTGAGTAGAAACAGATTGTCATATTCGGAAAAATTAGTCTGATAGATTCCCTTAATAGTCAGTCTGCGCGCCCTGACTTCATTTTGTATAT
>JAATGU010000033.1 GCA_015654535.1 Bacteroidales bacterium | reverse complement strand
GATTCGAACCACCGTAGTCGTAAGACAGCAGATTTACAGTCTGCCCCATTTGGCCACTCTGGTATTTGCCCTTTCTTTTATTGCGGTGCAAAGATACGATTATTTATTTAAACTCCAAGAAAAATCAATCATTTTTATTGCGGTAATTGCACATTCATCGCCTTTATTGCCTAGCTTTCCACCAGAACGATCTTCGGCTTGTTCCATTGTATTGGTCGTTATTAAACCATAAATTACTGGTATATCGCCTGTTGCATTAAGTTGAGTGATACCTTGCGTTACTCCCATACATACATAATCAAAATGAGGAGTATCTCCTTTAATAACACATCCTAAAACAATAACGGCGTCGACGTCACAATTTTCTAATACCTGATTTGCACCAAAAGTGAGCTCAAAACTACCAGGAACTTTTTTTATTAGGATATTTTCTTTTGTGGCTCCGTGTTTCATTAATGTATTTACGGCTCCATTAAGGAGAGCACCAGTGATTTTGTCATTCCATTCGGAAACAACAATTCCGAATTTCATGGACTCAGCATTGGGCACTGAGTTAGAGTCGTAATCGGATAAATTGTGGTAAGCTGTTGCCATTTTTTTTCTTATTAATTTCTTGTTTTAAAAAAGTAGAGACGTTGTATGGCAACGTCTCTAGATCTATAAATTAAGTTCTTATTTTATTTTTTCAAAGCAGTCGCTCTTTCAATGTATTTATCAATATCCGTAGCTTGATAAGAATTGAAATATTTGTCTTTGATTGTAGTATAGGCGTCAATGGCATCAGCATATTTACCTTGTTGTTCCATAATTAAACCAGCCTGCAATAAATACACTGGACTCAAAGTATTGTTATCTGCTTTTTTTGAAGCACTAAGTAAGATGGAAGTTGCTTTATCTAGTTGATTCAATTGTGCATAACAGTTACCCAAAGCACCAAGAATAGCAGGAGAAACCATTTGATCTTCACTGTCAAAGCCACTTAAATATTTTAGTGCCTCATTATATTTTCCTAGTTGTGCATAGCAGATACCAGCGTAAGCTTTTGCTAAATTTGCGGTTTTTGTCCCACTATATTCATCTGCAATTTTAATGAATCCTTTATAACCAATACTATCGCCATTTAGTGCTATTTGGTAAGCATCTTGTCCGAAATACTCTTCACCTTTAAATATTGCGATTTCTGCTTTTTCTTCCCGGGGAGCGATATAAAGATATTTATAGGCAAAGAAAGCAGCAATGATAATGATAACTGCAATAATACCTCCGAGAATGCTTTTTTTGTACTTCATTATAAATGCTTCAGACAGGCTGAGTGCGTCTTCCACGTTCATTTTTTGTTCCTTTTTGTTTTGTTCTGCCATTTTATTTTTTTTCTTTATTATTATCGCTTAAAGTTATTTTGGTCAGCAAAAGTAGTTTTTTTATATTTATAAATAAAATTTAGAAGCGTTTTTTTTTCTTTTCTCTTTTTAAAAATGTTCCTTTCTTTTGTTTTTGCTGTTAATCCGGATTTTATTTCTAATTTTGCAGTTATAAACAGGAAAGATTGCTAGTATGATATTAAAACATATTTCCATACTTAATTACAAGAATCTGGAACAAGTGGAACAGGATTTCTCTCCTAAGCTGAATTGCTTTTTTGGCTTGAATGGAATGGGGAAAACGAATTTACTTGATGCGATATACTATCTTTCTTTTTGTAAAAGTGCCGGCAATCCTATTGACTCACAGAATATTTGCCATGGTCAGGACTTTTTTATGATTCAAGGTTTTTATGAATCTCCTGATGGCTCTCCAGAAGAAATTTATTGTGGACAAAAGCGTCATCAAAAAAAACAGTTTAAGCGGAATAAGAAAGAATATACCCGTCTTTCAGATCATATTGGTTTTTTACCATTAGTGATGGTCTCTCCATCTGATTCGGAACTTATAGCTGGTGGAAGCGAAGAACGCCGTCGCTTTATTGATGTAGTGATTTCCCAGTATGATAAAGAATATTTAGATGCTTTGATTCGATATAACAAGGCTTTGCAGCAACGTAATTCGTTACTTAAGAGTGATCTTCCTATGGATGAAGAACTTTATTTAGTATGGGAGGAGACAATGGCTGTTGCTGGTGAAGTGGTTTATCGTAAAAGAAAATCTTTTATTGAAGAATTTATTCCTATTTTCCAGTCGTTTTATTCGTTTATTTCTCAGGATAAAGAACAAGTCGGTTTATCTTATTTTTCTCATGCCCAGGAAAATTCTTTATTGGAGGTTCTTAAGAATTCAAGGTATAAAGATCGAATAATGGGTTACACACTTAAAGGAATTCACAAAGATGAACTAACCATGTCATTAGGTGATTTTGCTATTAAGCGGGAGGGTTCTCAGGGACAAAATAAGACCTATTTGATTGCTTTGAAGTTGGCACAGTTTGATTTTCTGAAAAGAACAGGGAATAAAACGCCATTACTTTTACTTGATGATATATTTGACAAGCTTGATGCTTCACGTGTTGAACAAATTGTGAAATTGGTGGCCGGTGATAATTTTGGACAGATTTTTATGACAGATACAAATCGTGAACATTTAGATGATATTCTAAAAAAAATAGATAGTGATTATAAGATGTTTGAAGTGAATAACGGAATAGTAAGTGATCGAAAGGAGAGTCTGGAATGAAAAGGAATAATGCTATATCAATAGGTGATGCTATCCGTAAGTTTTTAAGAGATGAACGTTTGGAATCTCCGCTCAATGAACAGCGATTAATTGATGCTTGGGAAGTAGTACTAGGACCAGGAATCGCATCTTATACTAATGGATTGTTTATTAAAAACAATGTGCTATATGTTCACATTACTTCCGCTGCTTTGCGCCAAGAGTTAATGATGGGACGGGAACTACTTGTCAAAAGCTTAAATCAGCATGTGGGCGCACAGGTTATTACGAATATTATTTTTCGCTGAGAATTCCCTCTTCGGTTAAAACAAGATCCATCTTCGTATCATGAGGTTCAGTTGGAATATTATCAAATACCTGAAAAGAAAAACAAATCCCGATCTTATAAGCTTTAATTTGTGGAAGCAGGCGATCATAATATCCTTTACCTCTTCCGAGACGATTACCATAGACATCGAAAGAAATTCCCGGAATGATGGCTAAGTCTATTTTTTCATAATCAGTAAATAATTTGCCTGTCGGTTCGTTGATGCCGTATGCTCCGATTTTTAAATAAGAGTTTCCTTTATATGTTTTAATTTTTAGATATTCTCCGTCAACAACAGGCAAAAAAATCGTTTTTTTATCTTTCCATTTTTCTATAAAAGTAAGTGTTTTTACCTCATCTTTCAACGCATTATATATCAGAATGTTTTTTGATTTTTGAAAAATAGGAATAGATTCCAAGTGAGTCAATAAAGCTTCCGACTTTATGGTGAATGAAGCCTCTGTCTGTTGTGCTTTTCGCTCTGCAATAATTTTACGAATCTGTTGTTTTTGTAAGAGAATCATATACACATTATTTAAAAAAGAAAACGCCCCGGTATTTTTAGATATCTACAGGAGCGTTTTTTCTTTATTTTTTCTTTAATATTTTGGAATTAATAGGAGCGGTAGGAAAAGATTGCCCTTTTTCCAAGACTTCCACTGCCTTCAATACAGTAGGATCCGTTTGGTTGATATATTTAATATATTCTTCTTGTCCAAACATGTTATCAATCACACGAGCATAAATTCGTTTCTCAATTAGTTTACGTGATTTTTGAATCAACAAATTTCTTCTTTTGACTCCATTACTATCTGCAAACCTTACAAATTGTTCTACCAGATTCTGCCTTTTTAAATAATTAACCAGTGAATTACCATCGCTGAATTGTTTAAAGGAATCTCGGTTTTGATCTGTGTATCTGAATCCAAATAGTATGTCCAAACCATTGTACATCACCGCAGTGTAATAAGAAGTAGAACCTATTGTATCTTGAGGGATAAATATATCTGGCATTATGCCTCCTCCACCGTAAACAGTTCTTCCCAATCTAGTCGAATATCGGAGACTTTGATTTTGTTTGATACTATCTTTGGAGAAAAATTCTCCATGTTGGTAACGAGTAACCCAGTCCATTTCATAATTTTCATCATTTCCATTGGCATAAGGTCGCTGGATGCATCTTCCCGAAGGAGTATAATAACGTGCAATGGTTAGACGGATGGCAGAGCCATCACTAAACTCTATAGGCTGTTGTACCAGTCCTTTGCCAAATGTGCGTCGGCCAATAACCATTCCACGATCATTGTCCTGAATAGCTCCCGTAAAGATTTCGCTTGCAGAAGCAGAACCTTCGTCGACCAGAACTACGATTGGCATTTTCTGACAACTTCCTGTTCCATTAGCAAATTCCTCTGAGCGTGCATATTTTCTTCCCTGAGTATAGACTATTAATCTTCCTTCCGGTAAGAACTCATTGACCATCCGAATAGCAGCGTCCATAAATCCACCTCCGTTACCACGTAAATCAATGATTAACCCTTGGCAATTTTTGTGACTTAACATAGCTAATGCGTTTAGTAATTCAACGTGTGTAGTGCGACTAAATTTACTAATATAAACATATCCAACTTTTTTGTTGATCATGTAGGCGGCATCCACACTATTTACAGGAATATCTCCCCGGACAATAGTAAATGAAAGCAGATTCTTTTCACCAAGACGTTTCACGCTTAGTTTTACCTCTGTTCCTTTTTTCCCTTTTAGCTTACCCATTGCTGAGTCATTCGTCACTTTTTTACCCACAAAAAGAACATCATTCACCTTGATAATCTGGTCACCAGGCATCAAACCGACTTTTTCCGAAGGTCCACCTTTGATCACACTATTTACATGTATGGTGTCGTTTTGAATCCGAAATTGTATGCCAATGCCACTAAAACTACCTTCAAGGTCAGAATTTGCAGCTTCCAAGTCTTTCGCCGGAATATATTTAGAGTGTGGATCTAGTTCTGATAATATTTGTGGCATCGCGTTCTCCACCAGCTCTGTCATATCCACCGTGTCTACATATTGATCATCAATAATTCGGAGCAGTGCGTTTAGTTTATTTGACGAACTGTTTATGATACCCAACCGGCTTCCAGAAAAGTGTTTGGTGTAAAATGTTCCAATTAATATTCCGACCACAATACTTACCGCAATAATAATAGGAGTAAAGCGTGAAGATTTATTTGTACTCATGAGTTATATTTAGTTTTAATAGTTATATACTTGTTATTTGCTCTTTAGTTTGTCCGTTAGGATCGACATAAATGACTTCAATATCGGCACGTTTTAGTAAATTGATCCCATCTTCCAATCGATATTTTTCAGAATAAACCACTCGTTTAATGCCTGCCTGAATAATCAGTTTGGCTCATTCTATACATGGAGAAGCAGTTACATACAACGTTGCTCCGTCACTACTATTATTAGAACGGGCAATCTTTGTAATTGCATTTGCTTCAGCATGCAATACGTAAGGTTTGGTTATCCCTTGTTCATCTTCACATATATTTTCAAATCCGGAAGGTGTTCCATTATATCCGTCCGAAATAATCATTTTGTTTTTTACAATCAATGCTCCTACTTTACGTCGGACACAATATGAATTTTCCGCCCAGATATTTGCCATTCGTATATAACGTTCATCTAGTTTCCTTTGTTTCAATTCAGTAGCATTCATTGTTATTTTATTTTTTAGTTCTTTTTTACATAAAAGCTCATGTATTCATCTCCTCCTTTATACTTAAGGCTGAGATTATTATCATCTGCCTTATAAGATCCCACATCTTTAATTGCATTGATAAAGTCTTTTGCGATTTGTAAGGTTTCGTCAGAGCCGGAAGTTTTAGCAATGGTCATAGAAAAATCATTCGTTTTTCCATCTCCTGTCCATGTACCAGTAAAAGACGTATTGATAGCTTTTCCGCTAAAAGTATTATTATCTGAGAAATTCAAAGTGAATCCATTAGGATTATTTTTTAATATTTCGTCAGCATCCTGATATCTGTCTAATATTAGCTTATCCCCGTCAGTATAGTAAAAGCTACTAAAACGCCAGGTTTTTCCCACAAGTAATACTTTCACATCTTCATTGTTATTGCATCCATTTAGAAATGGAAGAACCGCTAGTAATAAAAATAAAATTTTTGTTTTCATCATTTTTTAATTCCATTTCTAATCAATAATGCGTCAATTGTAGGCTCTTGTCCACGAAAACGTTTATACAACACCATTGGATTTTCCGTCCCTCCTTTGGAAAGGATATTTTCACGGAATGATGCAGCTACTTCTTTATTAAAGATACCCTTTTGTTTAAAGAGTGAAAAAGCATCTGCGTCGAGCACTTCAGCCCACTTGTAACTATAATATCCAGCGGAATACCCTCCTGCAAAGATATGTGAGAATTGCACACTCATGCACCCGTTTTCCATTATCGGAAGTAACTGAGTTTTTGTCATTGCTTGTTGTTCGTAAGCAATGACATTTCCCTCGAAAGGAATATCCCTAGTGTACCATGCCATATCCAGTAATCCAAAACTAATCTGGCGGAGGCAAGCATTACCCACATTAAAGTTAGATGCATCAACCATTCGTTGAATCAACTCCTGAGGTAATTCTTCTCCAGTCTGATAATGTTTGGCAAATGTATTTAAAAATTCTTTCTCAATGCCAAAATTTTCCATGAATTGTGAAGGTAATTCTACAAAATCCCAGTAAACATTTGTTCCGCTCAGACTTTCATAAGTAGAGTTGGCAAACATACCATGGAGAGAGTGTCCAAACTCATGCAAAAATGTTTCCACTTCGCTAAAAGTAAGTAGAGCAGGTTTGCTTTCTGTTGGTTTAGTAAAATTCATTACTAAAGAGATATGAGGGCGGCTATCTTTTCCATTCTCTTTCCATTGTTCCTTAAATCCAGTCATCCAGGCTCCGGCTCGTTTCCCTGCTCGTGGATGGAAATCGGTGTATAATACTGCAAGATACTTTCCATCTTTATCGAAAACTTCATAAGCTTCTACGTCGGGATTGTAAACTGGTATTTTACTGTCTTTTTTAAAGGTGATCCCATATAATCTGGTTGCCAACCCAAACACCCCTTCTTTTACTTTGCTTAATTCAAAGTAAGGACGAAGCATTTCATCGTTGATATTAAATTTCTGGTCTTTCAGTTTATTGGAATAAAATCCCCAATCCCATGGCATTACTTCAAAGTCATTTCCTTGTGTTTGGCGTGCCAAGTCTTGCACTTCTTTCAACTCTTTTTCAGCCGTTGGTTTATACGCATCCAGTAGTTGATTTAGCAGTTTGTATACAGCATCACTATTCCCAGCCATTCTTTTTTCCAAAGTATAGGCCGCAAAATCTTTATAGCCTAGCAATTGAGCTAATTCCATGCGGATATTAGTTATCCGAGTTACAATAGCAAAGTTATTATATTCATTTTCGTGCGTACATCTGGTATTGTAAGCGGTATAAAGTTCCTTTCTAAGGTCACGGTTTTCACAGTAAGTCATAAATGGCACGTAACTCGGAGCATTTAAAGTAAACACCCATCCTTCTTTGCCTTTTTCTTTAGCTGTCAAGGCACTGGCCTCAAGAACACTCTCAGGTAATCCCGGCAATAGTGCTTTATCAGTGATAGCCAATTCATAATTATTGGTTTCCTTCAGAACATTTTGCCCATATTGCAATGTCAGTTTACTGAGTTCGGCTGTTAAAGCACGGTATTTGATTTTTGCATCCCCTTCTAAATTTGCTCCCTTGCGGACAAAGCTGTCATAGGTGTTTTGCAATAGTTTACTCTCTTCTTTGTCTAATTTAAGCTGCTCTTTTTTGTTGTAAACAGCCTTTACTCTGGCAAATAACTTTTCGTTTAGGCTAATGTCGTTTTCATGTCCGGACAATAATGGCATCATTTTTTCTGCCACAGCTTGAAGATCGTCACTTGTTTCAGCACTGAGTAAATTACCAAAAACATTATTTACCAGACTAAGCAAAGAACCCGATCTTTCAAGTGCTACAATCGTATTTTGAAAGTCTGGAGCTTTTGGATTATTAATAATAACATTAATTTCTTCCATTTGCCGTTTCATTCCTTCTAGCAAAGCAGGTTCAAAATGTTCTGTTTTTATCTTATCAAAGGGAGCGGTATCGTGAGGAGTCTTATATTTCTCCAGAAAAGGATTTTGAGCTTGGATCATATTCATAATACAAAATAAAGCGAGGCTTATAGTTAATTTTTTCATTCAAATGGTTATATAAATAATAATCACCTACAAAAGTGCTAAAAAAAAGTATTACTTTGAGTAGAATAGTAGAGTTTTTAACAAAGTATATTACTTTTGCAGTAATAAACTAAATTGTAGAGCAAAATAAATTGTGAGATAATGAAAAATAGAATCTTTTTATTGTTTAGAATATATATACTTTTCCTTTTGCTTTTTGTAATTCAAAAGCCTTTATTCATGTGGTATTACCATGATTTATACCATGCATGCTCATTTATGGATTACTTGTTGGTTATGTGGCATGGTTTACCCCTTGACTGTTCCATTTCAGGCTATTTGACTATACTCCCCGTAATATTTTTGATTTTTTCTTTATGGTTAAATCCTATAGTGATCAAATGGATTTTTAAAATATATTACGGGCTTATTTCTATCGCGTTAGGACTTATTTTTGTAGCAGATATAATACTTTATAGATATTGGGGATTCAGACTTGATTCTACTCCTCTCTTTTATTTGAAGACTCCAAAAGATGCCATGGCAAGTGCTGATGTAATGACTATCGTGTTCGGCTTCCTGGCTCTTATCATTGTCATTGCAGCATTCTTTTTTATATTTCATTATTTTTTAATCAGGGCAGACAAGAAAACCCAAAAACCTTTTAATAAATGGGCTACGTTTGCTGTATTGTTCTTGTTTTTGGGATTACTCTTTATTCCCATTCGAGGAGGATTTACTGTTTCAACAATGAATGTGGGATGGGTTTATTTTAGTGATAAAATCGAATTAAATCATGCAGCCATTAATCCTTGTTTTAGTTTAATGGAATCTTTATCGCGTGAACAATCTTTTCAAGATCAGTATCGCTTTATGAAACCGGAAGAAGCTACTAAAGAATTTGCTAATATGGCAGATAAAGTTCCGACGGATAGCATTCCGTCACTGTTTACTACAAAACGTCCGAATGTTATTTTGATTGTATTGGAAAGTTTTATGACTAAAATAGTGCAACCTCTGGGTGGGTTACCGGGTGTTGCCCCAAATATGAATGCATTTTGTAGCGAAGGCATCTTATTCACTCATTTTTATGCCAATAGTTTCCGTACTGATAGGGGACTTGTCTCTATTTTAAGTGGTTATCCTGCTCAGCCTACTACCTCAATAATGAAATATGCTCAGCGTAGTCAGTCTTTACCCTCTATTTCAAAATCTTTAAAAAGAGCGGGTTATAGCACAGAGTATTATTATGGGGGAGATGCCAATTTTACCAATATGCAGTCTTATCTTATTTCACAAGGATTTGATCACATTATTAGCGATAAAGATTTTCCGCTAAAAGAAAGAATGACAAAATGGGGAGCACCGGATCGTTTCCTGTTTAATTATGCTTCCACAGAATTATTAAAATCACAAAAGGAGCCATTTTTAAAAACGATTCAAACACTTAGCAGTCATGAACCATTTGATGTCCCTTCCCGTCGATTTAAAGATCAGTATCTTAATTCCGTGTTTTATACGGATAGCTGTTTAGGTGATTTTATCAATCGATTTAAGAAAACTAAGTACTGGAAAAATACGGTTGTGATTCTTGTTCCTGATCATGCGATGCATTATCCTGTTTCTATCACGAATCACGATTTGGAACGTTTCCAGATTCCGTTGATTATAATTGGCGGAGCAGTAAAGCAACCGTTAAAGGTGGATACTTATGCTTCTCAAATAGATATATCTGCCACCTTACTCTATCAGTTGGGCATTAAACATGATGATTTTACTTTTAGTAAAAACATATTAAATCCGGCATCCCCCCACTTTGGTTATTTTACTTATCCTAATGGGTTTGGAATGACCAATTCTCAGAATCAGCTAATATTTGATTGTGAAGCGAATAAGGTGGTGCTCGACCATGGTAAGGAGAAGGGTGCAAACCTGAAACCGGGAAAAGCCTTTCTTCAAAGACTTTATGATGATTTGTCAAAGCGATAAGAATATTTTTAAACAATAAAAAATAATAGCCATGTTTACAAAAGAAACTTACATAAACAGGAGGGCGCAATTAAAAAAGACTGTTGCTTCCGGTATCTTGTTGTTTTTAGGTAATGATGAGAGTGGAATGAATTATGAAGATAATACTTATCCTTTCCGTCAGGATTCCACTTTTTTGTATTTTTTTGGTTCGCCTTATGCCGGATTGTCCGCTGTTATCGACATAGACAATGATAAGGAAATTATTTTTGGTGATGAGCTAACCATTGATCATATTGTGTGGATGGGTACTCAACCCACTATCAAAGAGAAGAGTGAAAGAGTTGGAATCTTCAACACTCAGCCATCTAAAAAAATTGTGGCTTATTTAAAGCAAGCTCAGGAAAAAGGACAAAAGATCCATTTCTTACCGACTTATCGCCCCGAACACCAAATAAAATTAATGAACTGGCTGGGTTATTCACCTGCTGCTCAGGAAGCATCTGTTCCTTTCATCCGCGCGGTGGTAAACCAACGCAATTATAAATCAGCTGAAGAAATTGTTGAAATAGAGAAAGCCTGTGATGTTACTTCCGATATGCACCTCAAAGCGATGCAAATGCTTCGTCCCGGAATGTGTGAAAGTGAAGTGGTCGGTGCACTTACCGATGTAGCGTTATCAGCAGGAGGCGGACTCTCATTCCCTATTATTGCCACTGTTAACGGGCAAACCCTCCACAATCATTATCATGGGAATATAGTGAAAAGTGGAGATATGCTTTTGATTGATGCCGGAGCGGAAACCGAGATGGGATACGCTGGAGATATGTCGTCTACCATTCCTGCGGATAAAAAATTCACAGGCCGGCAAAAAGAAGTATATGACATTCAGGTAGCCTCTCATTTAGCTGCCGTTAATGCTCTTCGTCCCGGCATTTCTTTTAAGGAGGTTTACGAACTTTCTTCCAAAGTGATAGTAGAAGGCATGAAGTCGTTAGGTATAATGAAAGGAGATGCTGATGAGGCTGTACATGCCGGAGCTCACGCCATGTTCTTTCCTTGTGGATTGGGACATATGATGGGGTTGGATGTTCACGATATGGAAAATCTGGGAGAAGTTTATGTTGGATATGATGGTGAACCAAAAAGTACAGAGTTCGGCCGTAAATCTCTTCGTTTGGGACGTAAGTTGGAACCCGGTTTTGTGCTGACCATTGAACCCGGAGTTTATTTCATTCCCGAATTAATTGATTTGTGGAAAGATGAGAAGAAGTTTACAGAGTTTATTAACTATGATAAGCTTGAAACCTATAAAGACTTTAGTGGCATTCGTAATGAAGAAGATTATCTGATTACCCAAAATGGCGCTCGCCGATTAGGTAAAAAGATTCCATTAACTACCGATGAAGTTGAGTCGTTGAGATAAAAGATGGGAAGACGTTATCTATCTATCTATCACCTATCACTATTTGTTGCTAATTAATTGAATTTTAGCATTCTATTTAGTGATAGATGCTTTTTATTCGTCACGTATCCGTCACGTTTTGGAATCATCCATCACGATTTTTAACTATTCAGTATTTTGAGTGTTGATTGAAATTTGAATATTATAAGCTGTTTTTCTTTCTCTTTTCAAAATTTGACATTAGTTATTCATTTTGTTTTGTACAAAAGTATTTATTCTTCTGTACAAAACAAATAATTATCCAGTACAGAAGTATCTATTCTTTTGTACAGGATGATTATAATATGTAATGAAGGCTTTTGCTTCTTCCTTTACTCTTATTGGAATTCTTTGGATAAAACTTCTTAAAAAGATGCATCTCATTTCTTTTCTTCTTTTGTAAGTCAATTTTAGTAGTATTTTATTTTAATATATAGTCGATTTTAAAGAATTACTTTTTTAAAATAATAGCAAAATTGGCAGTCAAAAAATCAATAAACTGTTAAAAACCGTGATGGATGACTCCGAAAAGTGATGGATGCGTGACGGATAATTTTGCTTTTATTTGAATTTATATTTTGTAGATCAGTCAGTTAATATCAAATCGTGATAGGTGATGGTTGAGGCGTGTGTTTTATCTCTGCTCTTCTTTTTTTTCTCTCAACGAAGCAGGCGTGGGTTGCGACAATCTGAGGCAACTAACTCCTGCGGCAAGGGAGGCAAATATTCCTGCCAACACTAATGTGACTTGAGTACTGTTATGTGGAACAAGCATAAAGATCATCGCAACAAGTGTGGTACCCAATGTTTGTCCCAATAAACGGGCGGTTCCCAACATTCCGCTTGCTCCTCCACTTCGGTGTTGCGGAGCAGAAGAGATAATCACACTATTGTTTGGCGACTGAAAGAGTCCGAATCCTACACCGCAAATCATCATTCTCCAAATAATACTAAAAGCGGAAGGAGGGCTGGGCAGAAAAGAGAGTAAAAACAAACCTAAAGCAAAAATAGCCAATCCTATACCTCCAAGCAGTCCGGCGTGAATGCGCTCTACTAACCGGCCGGCAATAGGAGCGACTATGATAATTGCCAAAGGCCATGGAGTTAATAATAGACCGATTTGTGAACTATCATAACCTAAGGTGTTTTGCAAAAAGAACGGCAATGAAACCATTGCCAACATTTGGGCGGTGTAGGAAGAGATAGAAGTCCCGATGGATAATGAAAAGATGGGGATTCGTAGTAAATCTACCGGTAATAGGGGATATTTTTGTCGTAACTGCCTGCGGATGAATAAATATCCTACTACAAATAATGCCGCAGCTTCCAGTAAAATGAAATGTAATTTTTGCTCGTGACTAATACCTTCCATCGTTAAGATCAAAAGGCCAAATGTCAATGCGTTGGCAACACTACTGATGGTATCAAATTTTCTTCCGATTGTTTTTACTGGATTAGGCGGAAGATGTTTGAATCCCACAAAAAGAGCGAGTAATCCAATGGGGACATTGATTGCAAACAGCCAGTTCCAGGATGCAAAAGCAAGAATTACGGAAGCAAAAGTTGGTCCTGCGGCAAGCGAGAAAGCAACAATCAATGCGTTTAATCCCATTCCTCTTCCGAGATAACGCTGCGGATAAATAATACGGAATAAAGCGGTATTGATACTAGTGATAGCTGCCGCTCCAAATCCTTGCAAAATTCTTGCTGTGATTAATGTCCAGAATGAAGTAGAGAGGGCGCACATCAAGGAAGTGATACTAAACAAAGCCAATCCTAAAAGAAAGACTTTTCGATATCCCCAGATTTCTCCCAGGGAAGAAAAGGAGAGCAAAGAGATGGTTATGGCTAATTGATAAGCATTTACTACCCAAATTACAGTAGAAGGCGAAGTATGTAGGTCATTTGCAATCGTAGGTAATGCTACATTTGCAATGGTACTATCTAATACTGAGACTGAAACTCCAAGTGCGACAGCTAAGATAGCCCAATAACGTTTAGGAAGAGGCAGTCCGTCTACCTTACTTTCTACAGAAATCTGTTCTTGAATCATAGTGCAAAAGAAGGCAAAAAATAATAAATAATGCAGGAACAAGCGCTAATAAAATAAAAAGGCTGTCTTCGCTTTTCTTTGCGAGGATAGCCCTATCTCAATTGAGTATTACTCTTAGTTCATAGTCATTATGCTACAGCTTGCTTTTTTAGTAATTTTTGAAGTTTAGCATTTAATGATTGACACATTATTCCTTTGCCTGCTGATTGGTACCTTTTAATCTGATACTGCAACATTGTAATTTCATTTGTTTTTGTTTCCATAATCTTTTTCATCTTTGTGCTTACCACGTTTTGATAAGCGATTTTACATTTTACTTTTTTATTTCGATGCAAAGATAAGGGCTTTTATTGAATAATATGTTTTATAACATATAAAAGAGTGTAAAGAAAGGTGGTATTTAACTATTTTTATATAATAGGGGCATTAGTAACTATTCAAATATGTTTATAGGACACGTCTGTGTTTTTTGAATTTTGAAATGCTAATCTTTTTGTTCCATTTTCAATATAGATAATTCCACATTGTGCATATCCATTCTTTTTTAAAATATTTTGCATGATAAAATTATCCTGATGAGTGTCCACTCTGATATTCTCACATTGATTGAAGCACCATTGTAAACAACATGAGGCAATTCCTCTGACTTTACCTGTTCCGGCTAAACGATGAATAACTCCGTATGGTTTATCGTTTAACCATTTCCCATCATAGATTTTAGCATAAGTGATATCATTTCCTATTCTAAAATAGAAAACGCCAACTATTTCATTATCAGTAGAAATGCAGACATGACAATACTCATTTCGTATATCATTTGTGATTAAGTCTTTGGAAGGATAACCGTTAATCCATTGATTTCTATTCCCGGTTTCCTGCATAAATTGTCTTGCCAAAGCATATATATCCATAATGACGTCAATTTCCTTTAGTTGTGCCTTTCTTATTTCCATATTTCCTGCTAAATTTTATGTAAATATACTATCAAAACTTTTAAATATCAAATTATTAATCTTTGCTCGTTTTAAAAGAACAAAGCAATCAGCAGTGTTACTGAAAGGGCTATTAGCACAGTGATCGTAGTCCATCCAAAAATGTTTTGCACGGAGTTATTTACATATTTACCCATCACTTCTTTATTATTTACAATCAGTATCATACAAATTAAAACAACAGGAAGTAATAAACCATTTGCAATCTGTGACCATAAAGTGATTGTAATCAATGGGGCATTGGGTATTAAAATTATGGCTGCGCCAATAATAATAATGATGGTAAATAGCCAGTAAAACTGTGGCGCTTCTTTCCATTTTTTATCAATGCCGGCTTCAAATCCGAATGCCTCACATACATAAAATGCGGTGGCAACAGGTAATATGGTGGCAGAGAAAATAGAAGCTATAAATAAACCAAAAGCAAATGTTGCAGAAGCTAAACTGCCGGCAATGGGCTTTAATGCCATCGCTGCGTCTTTTGCTTCTTCAATTTTAATTCCATTTTCGTGTAAGGTGGAAGCACAGGCTACAATGATAAAAAAGGCTACTACTACGGTTATTACACTACCGATAATCACATCCCAAAGAGTGTATTTGTAATCGGTTATTTTCAAACCTTTCTCTATGACAGCAGATTGCATATAAAATTGCATCCAAGGGGCAATAGTGGTACCTATAATTCCGATAACAACCGCAAGATAATCTTTTGAAAATTGTATATCCGGTTTAATCATTGCCTGTCCAATTTCATGCCAATGGGGTTTGCCCATAATAGCTGAAAAAACATAGACTAATAAGAATGCACTAAATATCAGAAAAATACGTTCGCTGAATTTATAAGTACCTTTGACTACCAACCACCATACTAATATAGCTGAAATAGGAACACTGATATATTTACTGATGTCAAACACCTGCATACTTCCGGCTACACCTGCAAATTCAGTGGTGGTGTTGCCGATGTCGGCAATCAACAAACCTACAAATATAAAAAAAGTAATTTTCACACCTGCATTCTCACGAATCAGATCGGCTAAACCTTTTCCGGAAACTATACCCATACGAGCATTCATTTCCTGAACCACAACTAATACCAAGAAGGCTGGAATCATAGTCCAAAGCAGATTGTAACCATATAATGCTCCGGCAACTGAATAGGTGGTTATTCCACCGGCATCATTATCAACACTTCCTGTTATAATTCCGGGACCCAAAACCGCTAAAAACAGAATTAAGTTTCGCCAAATATTTTTTCTTCTTTTACTAAATTCGTTTTGTCCAATCAACGCCATGCTCTACCTCTTTTTTTTGTTTTACCTTTGTACATTAGGTCTTCAACAATATCATCAATCACGACCATACCCACCAATGTGTTTTGAGCATCGGTTACCGGAATAGCTAACAGGTCATATTTTGAAATAATTGCAGCTAATGTGTCAATCTTATCTTCATCTGTTACACTTATAAAATCTTTTTGCATAATTTCCGCCAATGTAATGGTAGGAGAGGAGATTACAAGATCTCTAAGAGATACTGTCGCAATAAGTTTTTCATCGGAATCTGTAATAAATAAGGAGTAAATCATATCGGCCTCAGGTTTTTGCAACCGTAATTCATTCAAAGTTCCTTCAATTGTCATGGTCTCACGGAACGAAAGATAATCAGTTGTCATGAGGCTACCTACCTCTTTATCTTCATATTCCAGCAATTCCCGTACTTCTTTAGATGATTCTGTCTCCATCTCATTCAGTAGCAATTCCACTTTCTCATCTTCCAACTCATCCAGCAGATCGGCTGCTTCATCAGCAGGCATCTTCTCCAATAAGTCAGCCGCTTTTCCAATTAATAAGCTTTCGATAACTTGAGCTTGTGCATAAGGTTCCATTTCTTCCAATACATCGGCTGCTTTTTCTTCGTCAAGAGATTCGAAAACTTTTGTACGAGAAATGGAGCCCATTTCTTCAATGATATCAGCTAAATCCGATGGATGTAGCTTATGTAGTTTATTGGATGACAGTGAAAGTTTGATATTGAAATTAGTGGTATCAAAAGCTTGAACGTCATCCCATAAAATGAAGTGAGTTTCAATATTAACATGAAATATGTTCAATGCTTTAGTTACAATATTTGAAATTCCCATTCTCCGCAATAGTCCTTTATTACTTATGTCTACCGCAATGGCATATGTTCCGGAATCTATTGAAACTAAGCGAATATCGTTTACACGTACTAATTTTCGACCATTAATATCTACAATTTGTCTATCGAGGATGTTTTTTGCTAATGGTAAACTGCTTTCAACAACCGTTTGGGAAAGGTCTTCAATGTGAGAGCAAATGAAATTAAATCTTCTCTGATCACCAGATATTTTTATATAATCATAATTGATGTACCGAACTACGCCATCAATTTTGGTTTTGAGTCCCACAAATGTAGGTCTGAATGCCTCTTCGTGCAAATTTCCTTCTTGAGTTGCATTAACATAAATGTCTATAACTTTACCCAGTCGGGTTCCGTCTAAGTTATAGATTTTGCAGCCAATAACTTGGCTTAAGTAAAATGTGATTTGTGATGTCATTGTCACCTCCTTTTTTTATAGATATTAGAAGGAAGACTGTAGGATAGAAACAGACAGACGACCTTTTAAATCAGGATGATTTTTATTATTTTTTTTGTCGCCGGGTCGTCGTCCATTTGGATTGTTGTTTTTTTTAGTTCGGTGCAAAGGTAACCTTATTTTTTATATACCGAGTGATAGTTAGCTACTTTTAACGCTTCTTTTTGTGTTTTTGCTGTGTTGACCTTACCATTTGATTATATTTATTTTAAGTGGTTGCTAATAAAAATCAAGATGTCGTTTTTTTTCTGATTAACAATACAATATATGAATGGCCAGCTTGCTCAACCGATTGTTCTATTTCTAAATTTTTATGATTGCTTGGTTATTCTTGAAATTTTAGATTACCTTTACGGAAGAAGAATAAGATTTAGCAAAAAAACAAAAATGATTGATTTATGGATCAAGTAATCATCCAAGAAATTCGTTCAGTCGCAAAATCACTTTATCACGCAGCATATGTGAAAGAACCGAAAGCAACAAAGATAACTTTACTTCATATTTCCGAAGAATATACACTTGTGGCTTCGGGAAAATCTTCTTCTGAACCCGACAATATCTGGACATTCCCTTTAGGTAGTGAAAGAACCGCTAGAGAATTCTTTAAGCAGTCTCCTCCTTCTGCAAGTGAAATTGAATATGCTATAAACTTTATTGAAGAAGAGATAATCCCTATAAAAAAAAATCTATCTGCCGGCTCCACTTTATTTACTTTTTCCCCGGCGATACTAAAAGTTGCTTTGCAATCTGATAAGGAACAATCATCTCCGGAAATTACTTTATCAATAAAAGAGATGGAAGATGTGTTTAGTCGGTTGGCTGCTATCATCTCAGGGAGACCATATAGTACAGATACATTGCCCGATAGTGCTTCTTTTGCTGCTGCTTTATTGATTCTAAGAGAATTTATGCACCATCTGGAATTTCAGAATATTTTGATTAATAAATAATCAAGTCTATCAATATAGGTCGATTTTATTTATATATTTGTCTTGAATTATATGATAGAAACAATGAATTTAAGAACAGTTAATGTTATACGATACATCGCTCCATTAAGAGAAGGAGGGTCATTGCCCGCTCTAACCGAAGCAGATGATGGATTTAAATATATTATAAAGTTCCGTGGTGCAGGGCATGGAACTAAAGCCCTCATTGCAGAATTAATTGGAGGAGAAATAGCCAAGGAACTAGGCCTTCGAATTCCAGAGCTTGTGTTTATGAATCTGGATGAAGCCTTTGGTCGTTCAGAAGGAGACGAAGAAATACAAGACTTACTCCGAGGGAGTAGAGGATTGAATTTAGGTTTGCATTTTCTTTCAGGAGCTCTTACTTTTGATCCTGTTGTTGATAAAGTAGATGAAAAACAAGCTTCGCAAATAGTATGGTTAGATGCGCTGCTCACCAATGTGGATCGTACAGTAAGAAATACCAATATGCTGATGTGGCATCATGAATTATGGCTAATAGACAATGGAGCAGCTCTTTATTTCCATCATTCTTGGGAAAACTGGCACAAATATGCGTTAATTCCCTTCTCTCAGATAAAAGACCATGCTTTACTGGCACAAGCCAATAAATTGAATGAGGTTGATGCCGAATTTAAATCAATATTGACAGATGAAAAGATCCAGGAAATTGTAAGTTTGATACCAGATGATTGGTTATATTGGATGGAAAAGGATGAAACGCCCAACGATTTGCGTGCCGTTTATTTTAAATTCCTAACTGAAAGAATCAGACATTCTGAAATATTTATAAAAGAAGCCCAAGATGCCAGATCAGTACTTATATGAATACGCTGTAATTCGCATTGTCCCCAAAGTTCAACGCGAAGAATTTATAAATGTAGGGATTATCTTGTTTTCAAAGCAGGCTAACTTTATTCAGATGCAATATAAGATTGACGAGAATAAGCTTAAACTTTTCTCCTCCGAATCAGATTTGGATTCATTCCGTCTTCATTTGGAGGCTTTTAGTAAAATTTGTTCAGGTACAAAAGAAGGAGGTTTTATTGCTTCCTTGTGTATACCTGAACGTTTCAGATGGTTAACGTCCATAAGAAGCACTTGTATACAAACTTCCCGCCCTCATTCCGGATTTTCATTAGATCTAAGCCAGACCTTTGAAAAATTGTTTAATGAACTAGTCTTATAGATAAACAACTTCTAGTTTTTTAAAATGAGACAGCAGCTT